>NZ_DBFNWJ010000003.1:0-47706 GCF_048426865.1 Candidatus Allofournierella merdipullorum | reverse complement strand
GCCTCCGACCACCGCGCACCAACAAGCAGAACGGCGCCGCCCGACGGCGGCGCCGTTCTGCCGGAGAACAGCCGGGAAGGGAGATGCCCGGCGTGAGGATATCAGTGCTCAGCGCCCTGCGCCCCGGCAGCCGCTGCGTCCAGCAGCAGCTCGGCCTCGGGCAGGGTATGCAAAGCGGTGGCGGGCAGGTCGGTGGTGGGGCCCAGTTCCAGCAGACGGGCCACCACCGGCGCCTTGGCCGCGCCGAACACGGTGAGCTGTACCCGGCGCGCCCGCAGGAAATCCGCCACGCCCAGGGTGATGCCCTGGCGCAGAGGCGGCATGTCGGCGGAAAAATACTTCGGGGCCACCGTTTTTGTGGTCTCGGACAGCTCCGCCACATGAGCGGTGCGCTCGAAGGAGTCGCCCGGCTCGTTCAGCGCCAGGTGCCCGTTCATGCCCATGCCCAGCAGCAGGTAGTCGATGCCGCCCCAGTCCTCGATCTGCCGCTCCACGGCGGCGCACTCGGCGTCCAGATCTGTGGCGAGGGCGTTGAACAGGCGGATGTTCTCCCGCCGCACGCCCGCTTTGGAAAAGAAGTTCCGTTCCAGAAAGGACGCGCAGCTGCCCTCCACCTCGGGGCCGACGCCCACCCATTCGTCCAGGCCGACGAACCGGGCGCGGGAGAAGTCCAGCCCCCGGCGCAAGAAGGCCTCGAACACCGGAAGGGAGGTGTGCCCCGCCGCAAGGCAGAGCACCGCGTTGGGCTTTTCGGCCAGCAGCGCGGCCACCGTGTCGGCGGCGTGGCCGGCGGCAAGTTCCGCCGTGTCAAAAACCAGTTTCTTCATTTCGGACTTATTCCCCCAGCAGCAGTTCGATGGGGTACTTCAGGCCCTTGGGCTCAAAGGGCAGGTTCACCTTCGCGCCGCTCTTGGCGGAAGCGTAGGCGGCGTAGATGATCTCCAGCACGGCGCGGCCGTCCTCACCGGTGACGCAGGGGGTCTCGTCCTCCCGCACGCAGCGGATGAAGTGGCTCAACTCCTGGGGATAGCCCTGGTTGAAGGCCTCCTCAAAGATGGTGAAGGTCCAGCCCAGGGAGCTGCCGGCCTTCTCGCTGGCGTAGTCGTAGCCGTCGGTGCTGTAGGTCAGCGCGGAGTTGCCCCGGAACAGGTCGGCGTAGGAAACGCCCTTGGTGCCGTAGACCTCGATGCGGTCGTCCATACCGCCGTGCTTGGCCCAGCTGTCCTCGGCGATGCAGGTCACGCCGTTCTCAAACTCCACCAGGGTGACGGTGTTGTCGTCGCAGTCGGTGGTGGCCTTGTGCAGCACAGTCTTCATGTCGGCGTAAACGCTCTTGACGGGATTGTTCTTGTTCATCCAGCGGAACCAGGCCAGAGCGTGGCAGCCCATGTCCATCATCACGCCGCCGCCGGCGGTCTCTTTTTGGTAGAACCAGCGGCTGTGGGGGCCGCTGTGCTTTTCGGCCTGCTTGAGCATGTACACATCGCCCACGGCGCCCGCCTCCACCAGCGCGCGCACCCGCTCGTACTTGGGCGCGAAGCACAGCTCCTCGGCGTACATCAGCTTCAGATTGCGGCTGCGGCAGGCCTCGATCATCTCGTCCGCCTGCTCCAGCGTCAGGGCAAGGGGCTTTTCGATGATGACGTGCTTGTTCGCGCCGGCGGCCTTCATGCAGGCCTCATGGTGCAGGTAGTTGGGCAGGCAGATGTCCACCACGTCCACCTGCTCGGCGGCCAGCAGCTCGTCGATGTCGCCGTAGGCGGCAGGAATGCCGTGGGCGGCGGCAAAGGCTTCGGCGTGGGCCTTGTCGCGGCCATAGACCGCCACGACTTCTGCGTCGTGGACAAAGCGGGCGTAGCTCTCAGCGTGGATATTGGCGATGAAGCCGGTGCCCAGCAGGGCGACTTTTGTCTTGCTCATGGAAAAGACCCTCCTTTTTTATCTCAGCGGGAAAGTAAACATTCCCAATCCAGATTGTAACATAAATTGCAAAAACGAGCAATAATAAACTTATATAAACAAAATTGTGCAAAATGACGGCAAATGCGTGCGAGACAAGGCGGGAAGCGGCATTGCGGATTCGGGGCCGGCATAGAGTGATGAATGGATGGTGGAAACGGCGGTCAAAATGGAGTACTATAAGAAAAAAGCGAAAAGCCGCCCACAGGAGGACCGAGCTGAATGAACGAGATGAACATTCTTGTGACTCTGAACGAGAAGTACCTGCCGCCGCTGCAGGTGCTTTTGACCTCGCTTCGCACCGCCCACCCGGACGAGCCGCTGACGGTGTGGCTGCTGCACAGCGGCATCGCCCCCGGCACGCTGGAAACGGTGGAGCGCCAGTGCGGGCGGCTGGGGGTGACCCTGCGCTGCCTGACGGTGGACCGGGCGGTGTTCGACTCGGCCCCCGTGACCCGGCAGTATCCCCAGGAGATGTATTACCGGCTGCTGGCGGGGTGCTTTTTGCCGGCGGAACTGGACCGTGTGCTTTACATCGACCCGGACATCCTGGTGCTCAACTCCCTGCGCCCCCTGTGGGAAACGCCGATGGAAGGCAGGCTGTTCGCCGCCGCTTCCCACACCGGCAAGACCGGCCTGATGAACAACATCAACCAGGTGCGGCTGGGCACCGACTGCAAGTACTTCAACTCCGGCGTGCTGCTCATCGACCTGAACGCCGCCCGGGCGCAGGTGCGTCCGCAGGACATCTTCCGCTACGCCGAGGAGAAGGGCAAGGCGCTGCTGCTGCCGGATCAGGACATCCTCAACGCCCTCTACGGTGACAGGACTCTGGAGCTGGACGACACCCTCTGGAACTACGACGCCCGCAACTACAACACCTATCTTCTGCGCAGCGGCGGCGTGTGCGACATGGACTGGGTGATGCGCAACACCGGCATCCTGCACTTTTGCGGCAAATCCAAACCCTGGCAGCCCGGCTACCTGCGGCGGTTCGGCATTTTGTATAAGCATTACATGCAGATGACCAGGCGCACAGGATTTTATCTGGGCAACTGAACGGTGAAAAAAGGCAGACCCTCTTCCGCGAAGCCCGGAAGAGGGTCTGTTTGCTTTTGTGATTATGTTCAGGGCCGGCGGCGTGCGCGCACCACCAGCACCACGGCGGCGATCACCGCGGCTGTGCCCAGCACAAGCAGGGGCAGAGCAAAGCCGGGCAGCGCGCCGCTTGCGGCGGGCTCGTCAGCATCGACGGAAGGAGTCCCGGCGGGGGTGCTCTCCGGCACAGGGCTGGCGGAAGGCGCGGCCGACGGGGAAGGCGCCGGCGTGGCAGTTGGCGCGGGCGTAGCGGCGGGTTTCAACGGGACGGGGGTAGCCGCGCTGCCCGGAGCCGCAGTGGGCGCGGGGGTCACGACAGGCGTGGGGACCGGGGTGGGCAGGGGGCTGGGAGTGGCAGGTGGTTCCTGCACCGTCAGCTGTACCGCCTGTTCCGCCGGCTTGTAGCGGCGGGTGTCCGATGGGGTGAATACCACCGTGAAACTGCCGCCGGACTGGGGCCGGGCATCCGGCTCCTTCCAGGCGAAAGTGCCGGGCACGTCAGCCTTGCCGCCGGTGAGGGCGCTGGCGCTCAATGCCTGCCCCTTGGTGAGGGGAGCGGCGGTGGGCCAGACAGTCACGGAGGGCGCTTTGGGGATGGGGTCCACCTGCTCCAGCTGCACTTTGCCGCCCACCAGCAGGGCGGCGGGCATTCCGGAGGCCTCGGCGGTCTCGTCCAGGAGCTTGAGGTTCTGCTCGGTGTAGTCCCACTGGATGAGACGGGCATACTCCGCTTCCAGCTCTTTCAGAGCCTCTTGCTTTTCCCGGGCGAGACGGGCCTTCTCCGAAATGGAGCTCACCGCCGCCGGGTCGCAGAAGAAGCGGGCGTCGGCATCCAGCTCGCTCAGGCTCTGCTCCAGCGCGGCAAGTTCATCCACGGTACCGGAGGTGGCCAAGCTCATGGGCTTGCCGTACCAGTCCTCGGCCTGCCCCATCCAGCCCAGGGCGCGCTCCATGGCCTGCAGCCGGGTCAGCTGGCTTTCCAGCAGGGCGCGGGCCTCGTTTGCGGCGGCCAGGGCGCTGGCCGGGTCGGAAAGCTGGCTGTGAGCGGCCAGCGCGTTTGCGGCGGAGCCGCGCAGCGCGTCGCCCACATCCGCCTGGCGGTCAACCCGGTCTGCCATGCTCACCGGGGCGTTCAGCTTGCCGAGGATGGAGGCGAACTGAGCGGCCCAGTGCTGGGCCAGCTCCTCGGCCCGGGCGGTGCGGGTGGGCACGATGCTCATGGCCTGGGCCGCTTCGTTCAGAGTCTGCTGAAGAGACTCCACCTGCTCGGCGGTGGCTGTGTCGATGGCGGTTTTGGCGGTGTTGTAGGCATTTTCGATGAGGGCCCAGTCCTCGTTATAGTAATCGGCGGAAGAGTAGCTGCCTTTCAGAGTGTCCAGCGCGGCCTGGAAGCTGTCCTTGATGGCGGAAAGGGGTTTCCACACAGGGTAGAAGGTCACGCTGCCTCCGTTCTCGGCGGTGAGGTTGCGCACCGACTGGCCGGCGAAATACTCCGGCTGGTCCGCGCTGTCGCTCTGCGCCCAGCCCAGGAACACACCTTCCGTGTTGGTGAAAGCGTTGTTTGGCAGGGTCACGCTTTTATCGTAGGTGGCGGTGATGTCCTCCATGGAGCCTTCGCCGCTGCCCGCATCGAAATGGATGGTGTAGGTGTTGGGCAGCCACTGGGCGTAGAGATACACCGCGGTGAGGCTGCTGTTTTTGCCCGCCAGATTTTCCACGACGGCGCCGTCCAGGTAGGTAACGCCGCCCACACCGTCGCTGTAGGTGTGCCAGGAAGCAAAGGTGTAGCCGGTGCGGGTGAAGGCGTTGGGGGTCAGGGCAAAGGAGGTGCCGTAGACGGCGGGCTGGGGTTCCATGCTCCCCTGGCCACCGTTGGGACGGTAATACACGGTGTAGGGATTGGGCACCCAACGGGCGAATAGAGTCTGGCCGTTGGCGGGCAGAACATCCTCCGGGCTCACAGGGCGGGTGAAGGAGGGATCAAGATACCACTCCACATTGTCGTAGCCGGTGAGGGGGTTCTGCTCATAAAAGACCTCGGCTTCCACCGTCATGCCCGGAACATCGGGCAGCACAAGGCTCGTCAGATGATTGTTGGCGGCCACAAAGCCGTTGCCCGCCAGCGCGGGGTTGCTGCTCATGTCCAGGGTGGTGAGCTTGTTGTAGTCGATGTGCAGAAACTCCAGCTTTTTGAGCATGGTGCAGTCAAAACTGGTGAGGCTGTTGTCGAAGGTCTCAATGAACACCAGTTCCGGATTGCGGCTCACGTCCAGCTGTTCCAGGGAATTGTGGCGGCAGTAAAGCTGCACCAGCTTCGGGTTGCCGGAAAGGTCCAGGCGGGTGAGCCTGTTGCGCTCGCAGTTCAGGTCCACCAGTTCCGGGCAGCCGGTGACGTCCAGGTGTTCCAGAACGTTGGTGGCGCAGTACAGCGAACGCAGCCGGGTGTTCTGCCGCAGGTCCAGGCTGGCGAGCCTGTTGTTGTTCACGTTCAGCTGCTCCAGCGCGGCGAAATGACCGATGCCGGTCAAGTCCCCGATGCCCAGATCGGAGAGGTCCAGCGCGGTGATCTGCGCCAGCTCCACGCTGGTGAGCACGCCGTCGGCGCCCATACCGTTCAGGTTGCCTTCATCCAGCAGCCAGTTACGAAAGATTTTGTCGGGGAAATTCGTTTCATTGATGTCCACGTCCTGCCCGAGGGCAAAGACGCCCGCCGGCAAGGCCAGCGCCGCCAGCGCCAGGGCCAGCGTGACGCAGAGGTTCTTCAGCAAAGTTCGCATGGGGAGTCTCCTTTTTATGTTCTGGCGCGAGGCATCCGCGCCGGGCTGCATATGAGAATGATTCCTGCCAAGAAGCTTATTGTTCCATACTTTCCGCCGCTGTCCATACCTTTTTGAAAAAAGGAAAGGTCTTTTGCTGGGTGGGCTGCCGGTTTTTGCCTGAAGCGGGCCCGGCGGGGGAACGCTTGCCTTTTGGCGCGGCATTTCATATACTGTCTATACGACTCTGAAGGGGAGGAGAGCGGGCGCCTTCCGGCCCCGCGTTGCGGCAATGAGAGAGAGAAAGAGAATAAAAAGCCAGGCAAAGGTCTGCCTGAAAAAGCACTGGGCCATCTTTGCGGCGGCCTGCCTCATCGCGGCCTTTCTGGGGGCGGAGTTCTCCACCTCGCTGGGCTTTTCGTCGGTGCAGAGCCTGGGCGCGGCGGTGCCCGGCTCCGGCTTCAAGACCCAGGTGACCGAAAACTCCTGGGAGGGCATCCTTGCCACCATCGCGGAACATGACCTGCAGGCGGGCCGGGATGCGGCCGCGCAGGCCCAGCAGGCCGCGGTGGACGCCGCGGAGGAGGGAGACCCGGCCTTTGGCCGCACCCGGGGCGTGCTGTCGGAGCTGGTGAACCAGATCTCCTCCGGTTCCATCGTGGTGACGGCGGTGGCGGCGGCCGCCTCCATCACCGGCTCAAAGAACGGCGGCATCGCTCTGCTGGTGGTGCTGTTCGCCGCGGGCCTGGCGGTCTACTGGTTCTTTGTGCAGAACCTGTTCCCGGTGGCAATGCGCCGGGTCTTTCTGGAAGGAATGCTCTACGACCGGGTCACGCCCCAGCGGTTTTTGTTCCTGCTGCGGGTGCGGCGCTGGCGGCGGGCCGCTTGGGTCATGTTCGTCAAATACGGCGCCTATCTGTTGTGGAGCCTCACGGTGGTGGGCGCGGTGGTGAAGCATTATTCCTACTTCCTGGTGCCCTACATCGTGGCGGAGAACCCCGACCTGACCGCCCGCCAGGCCATCACCCTGTCCCGGCGGATGATGCGGGGGCACAAGTGGGAGTGTTTTGTGTTCGAGCTGACCTTCCTGGGATGGGACCTGCTGGGCGCGCTCACTCTGGGCCTGTTCGATGTGCTGTTCACCAACCCTTACAAGGTGGCCTGTTTCACCCGCTACTACGCGCAGCTGCGGGCCGAGGCACTGCAAAACGACCTGCCGGACGCCCGGCTCCTGCGGGATACATATCTGTATAAAAAGGCCCCGGCCGACGCCATCGCGAAGAAATACTCCGACGTCATCCGGGTGATGAACACCCCCGACCGGGAACCGGCCCGGCTCACAGGCTGGCGGGGCTTTTTGGCGGACGACTTCGGCATACTGCTTTTTGCCCGGGAGCAGGAGCGGGCCGCCGAGGCGCAGCGGGCGGACGAGGTGCGCCTGCATGCACTGATGGACGACGTGGAGGGCACGGCATACCCGGTGCGCCTGTATCCCCTGCCGGAGGAGGAGCGGCAGAAGCTGGTGGAGTCGCTGAACTACATGCGCCGCTACTCGGTGTGGTCGCTGGCGGCCGTCTTTTTGAGCCTCTCGGTCTTTGGCTGGCTGTGGGAGGTGGGGCTGCATCTGGTGTCCACCGGCCAGTTGGTGAACCGGGGCGTGCTCCACGGGCCCTGGCTTCCCATCTACGGCACCGGCGCGGTGCTGATGCTCACGGTGTTCTACCGGCTGCGCCGCCGCCCGGCGCTGAGTTTCTTTGCCACCATCCTGCTCTGCGGTGTGCTGGAATACGGCACCTCCCTTGTGCTGGAGCTGGCCACCGGCGGCACCAAATGGTGGGACTACAGCGGCTACTTCTTGAACCTGAACGGCCGCATCTGCGCCGAAGGCCTGTTGGTGTTCGGCGTGGGCGGCCTCGCGGTGGTGTATGTGCTGGCGCCCCTGCTGGACGAAGCCCTCGCCCGGGTGAACCGGAAAAAGATGATGGCGGTCTGCTCCGTGGCGGCGGTGGTTTTCCTCTGCGACGCGGTCTGGTCCCAGTTCGAGCCGAACACCGGCCGGGGCGTCACCGACATCGAACCGCCCGCCCCTGTGTCCCGCAGCGCGGCGGACTGACGGATACAAAATCAGCCGCGCCGGGCGACCATTCGGACGCCCGGCGCGGCTTCGTTCGTTTTCAGAGGGATCGTGTTGTTACATCGCCTTGCGGAACATGTCGATGATGTCCTGCTTGGTGCCCTTGCGGGGGTTGGAGAAGGCGTTGCCGTCCTTCAGGGCGTTGGTGGCCATCAGGTCGAAGTCCTCTTCCTTCACGCCCATCTGCGCCAGGCCGCTGGGAATACCCACATCCTCGGCCAGCTCGCGCATGGCGTCCACCGCCAGATGGGCGGCTTCCATCACCGACAGGCCGTCCACGTTCTTGCCCATGAACACGGCGATGTCCCGGAACTTCTCGGGGTTGGAGATGAGGTTGTACTCCTCCACGGTGGGCAGCAGCATGGCGTTGGCAACGCCGTGAGCCATGTCGTACTGGCCGCCCAGCTGATGAGCCATGGCGTGCACATAGCCCAGGTTGCCGTTGTTGAAGGCAAGACCCGCCAGGTAGGAGGCGTAGGCCATGTTCTCGCGGGCCTTCACGTTGGCGCCGTTGGCCACCGCCTGGCGCAGGTTCTCGGCGATGAGCTTGATGGACTGGATGGCCGCCGCGTCGGTGACGGGGTTGGCGTCCACGGAAACATAGGCTTCGATGGCGTGGGTCAGAGCGTCCATGCCGGTGGCGGCGGTGAGGCCGCGGGGCACGCTGAGCATCATCATCGGGTCGTTGAAGGAGACCAGCGGCACGTTGCGCCAGCTCACGATGACGAACTTCAGCTTGGTGGCGCGGTCGGTCAGAACGCAGTGACGGGTCACTTCGCTGGCGGTGCCGGCGGTGGTGTTCACCGCGATCACCGGGGGCAGGGGATTGTCCAGAGTCTCAATGCCGGCGTATTCGCGCAGGGGCTTGTCATGGGTGGCGGCAATGCCGATGCCCTTGCCGCAGTCGTGGGCAGAGCCGCCGCCCACAGTGATGATGGAGTCGCAGCCGTTGTCCTGGTAGACCTTCAGGCCGTCGTAGCAGTTCTCGATCTTCGGGTTGGGCTCCACGCCGGTGAACACGACGCTCTCGATGCCCGCCTCCTGCAGCACGGCGAGGCTCTGTGCCACGGGGCCGTTCTCCACTTTGGCCAGGAACTCATCGGTGACGACCAGGGGCTTCTTCATGTTCAGCAGCTGGCATCTGTGGGCCAGCTCTTTCACGCAGCCGGGGCCCATGAAGTTCACGGAAGGACTGAGATAATCATAATACCGCATACTTGCACCTCCAAAAATAATGACCAAGAACGAGCAAACGAGCACAAATGAGCACGTTTCGCCATTATTTTAGCGGCAAATGAGCAGATTGTCAAGAGATAAACGATCTTTTCTGCTCAAATTATTCTGGCGTGAGCGCGGGGTTTGTGCTACTATAGAAAGGACACGGCAGGGAGGGCAAGCGCATGTTTGAAGAAGAGCGTCAGATACGCATCATGAATGAATTGACCGAGCAGCGCACCATGCTGGTGGGGGACCTGGCCGCCATTCTGGGGGTGTCGCCCTCCACCGTCCGGCGGGACTTGACCGGCATGGAGAAAAAGGGCCTGGTCAAACGCACCCACGGCGGGGCGATGATCGTGGAAGAGACCGACACCAACCTCAGCTATGTGGTGCGCAGTTCCCACAACGAAAAGCTCAAGGCGTGCATCGCCCGGTGCGCGGCCCAGCAGGTAAAGGACGGCGAGGTCATTTTGCTGAACTCCAGCTCCATCACCTCGATGATGCCCCGCTATTTGACCGCAAAGAACATCACCGTCATCACCAACTCCCTGTGCATTGCCCAGGAACTGCAGGGAAGAGGCTCCTGCGTGCTCATTTTGTTGGGCGGCATGTATCTGAAAAACGCCCAGACCATCGAGGGCCCCACCACGGTGAGCCAGCTGATGACCATGAAATACGACAAGGTGTTCATCGGCGCGAACGGGGTGGACCTGGAGTTCGGGCTGAGCACCGCCAGCGAGCTGGAGGCCGCCACCAAGATCGCCGCCATCGGCCAGGCAAAGGAGAGCTTTTGCCTGTGCGAGCACACCAAATTCGAGAAAACGGCGCTTTATAAATTGTGTCCGCTGGAAAAGATCCATTGCATCATCACCGACGACGGGCTCAGCGACGCGCTGCGCTCTGCGTATGCAGCGCACACCCGGCTGCTCATTGCACGCTGAAAAAAGCCGTGGGAACTGTGAACCAGTTCCCACGGCTTTTTTTATTCGGCGGCCTTGTCCCGGCGGTGCAGCACCGTCAGATAGCCGACGCAAAGCGCCAGGCTGACCAGCGCGGTGGCCGGAATGGCCAGACTGATGGTGAGCATACCCGCGCCCGGCAGCAGGCTGAGCAGATAGGACAAAGGAATGCGCACGAGGAAAGCGGTGCACAGCCCCTGGGCCATCACAAAGGCGGTGTGTTCCCGGCCGTTGAAGTAGCCCAGCATGCAGAAGGTCAGGGCGTTGATGAGGTTCTCGCCGGAGCTGCCCCGCAGATACTGGGCGGCGGCTTCGATCACCGCCGTGTCGCTGCTGAACAGGCTGGCCAGCAGCCCGCCGCCCCAGAAGGTGAGGGCGAACATGGCCGCGCCGAAGCACAGCGAGACCCTCATGGCGGAGAACAGGGCGGCGCGGGCGCGCGCCGGCTGGTCCGCGCCCATGTTCTGGGCGGTAAAGGTGGACAGGGCGGACATGAACGACACCGGCGTGATGGACAGGAAAATGAACAGCTTTTCCGCAATGCCCACTCCGGCGGAGGCCACCAGCCCCAGCGAGTTTACGATGCTGATGATGATGAGAAAGGAGAGGGTGGTCAGAAAATCCTGCATGGCGATGGGCGCGCCCAGCCGCAGGATGCCTCCCACCGCCTTCCGGCCCTTGTTCCACTGGGCCCGCACCGAGAAGGGAAGGGGATGGCGGCTCATGTACAGAAGAGAGAACACCACGCTGGAGGCCTGGGCCATCACCGTGGCCAGCGCCGCACCGGAGGCGTTCATCCCCAGCACGCCCACAAAGACAATGTCCAGCACCACATTCACAAGGCAGGCGATGAGCACGAACAAAAAGGGCGAGCGGGAATTGCCCAAGCCCCGGAAGATGCCGCTGATGCCGTTGTAGGCGGTGATGAACAGGATGCCCGCGGAGCAGATGCGCACGTACCGCATCGTTTCGGGCACCGCCTCGGGGGGCACGTTCATCCAGGCGGTGATGGCCGGCGTCAGGGCCAGCATGCCCGCCGTCAGCACCACCGTGACCAGGGCGAACAGCCGCACCTGGCCGGCCACCACCCGGCCGGCGGCCTCCCGGTCGCCGGCGCCCACCGCCTTGCCCACCAGCACGGTGACGCCCATGGTCAGGCCGGTCACCAGCACGGTGAGCGCCTGCATGATCTGGCTGCCCACCGCCACCGCCGACACACTGGCAGTGCCGGCAAAGCGGCCCACCACCATCAGATCCACGCCGCCGTAAAAGGCCTGGAGCAGCTGCGAAAGCACCAGCGGAAGGGCAAAATGCAGCAGCGGCGCCAGAATGGGCCCGGCCAGAAAACCGTTCTTCGTCAAAGCGTTGTTGTTCATGGGTTCCTCCTGCTCACAAAAAAATCGCCAGCAAGCATACACTTGTTGGCGATAATGTATCAAACGAAGCCCCTATTGGAGCGAAACGATTATACCATCTTTTTTTTCGGATGCGCAAGCCCCGGCGGATGCGGTTGTGCAGCCAACCGACTTTTGCCCTCCGTCCAAGGTATACTGTGAACAGGGAGGTTCAGGTGTGGAAGCGCCGGCCCAGTTCCTCCCGCAGGCGGGGCCGCAGCCGCACAATGAGCAGGAACACCGCCGCTACAAGACCCGCCGCCGCGGCAATGACCGACCAGCCCGGCTGCCATGCGCCGAAGGCAAAGAGATCGATGAGCGCTTCCAGCGCCAGCAGCCAGAGGATGAGCAGCAAAAAGAACACACCTGCCGTGGTCAGGCCCGAGCGGCGCCGGGCGATCATGCCGCCCAGAGCCGCGCCCAGGAGGGCGGTGATGCCCAGAATGGGCATCGCCAGCCGCCCGAACCAGCCCCAGCCGTCGGTGAGTGCGGCGATGAGCGCCAGCATCCCCGCCGCGGCCGCCAGGTCCGCCAGCAGGAAAAGAAGCACGGACCGGCCCCGGGCCAGCAGCGGCAGCGCCGCCCAGACCCAGAGCACCGCCGCCGCCCCGGCCACATACACGGACCAGGGCACGGCGGGGAAGAAAACGAGCCAGTTGATGAGGCAGCAGCACACCGCCGCCGAGGCCAGCATGCCGGTGAGCAGCAGCCCAAGGCTGCGTCGGTCCACCGGTTCCACCTCACGGCGGGCAAGGGGGAAAGCGGGCTCCGCCGTCTCGTCCACCGGGCAGCGGGGATTGATCACCGGCGTGCCGCACAGAGGGCAGGCACGGGCGGCGGCGTCCAGCTCCACCCTGCAGTTCACGCAATATGACATGGTCCGTCAGTCCTTTCTGTTGGAGAGTATCTTCACCGGCACGCCCTCGCGCACCAGCCAGCGGAAGAAATCCTGCTCCAGATCTGCTTCCTTCATGGTGCCGGAAAAGCTGAGCGCCAGCGTGTTGCCCATGCTGATGGCCGCGCAGTTGGTGTGGCCGGAGTAGGACTGCCCCAGCACCATCTCCACCCGGCGGATGTGGGCTTCCATCTCCGGCGGCACCCGGAACACCCCGGGATTGGTGAAGGTGGTGGAATAGGGCTTTTCGCCCAGCATCCGGAATCCCGCCGCCATGCCCCAGTTTTTCAGCGGGCGGGGGATGAGCCGCAGCAGCGGCGAGCGCTGCAGGCTCACATTCTGGGTGATGTAGGCCGCCATCTCCTGCCTCGTAACGTGCAGCCGCATATAATGGTGCACCTGCGAAGCAATTTCCGCAAAGGTGTAGTCCCCCAGCTCCGGGTCGATGAAGGGCCGGGCGGTGAGGATGAAGTTGCGCAGGGTGCGGCTGGGGAACCAGGGCCGCAGATTCACCGGCACCACCAGCGCCACCGGCTTTTCCCGCCGCCTGCCCTCGCTGCGCTGGCGCACCATCAATGCCTGGATCAGCCCGGCGGCCAGAAACTCGGTGATGGAAACACCGTACCGCTTGGCGGCGGCGTGCACCTTGTCCACCGGGATGAGGCCCATGATGACGTTCAGCGTGTAAAAAGGCTCCGGCGTGCCGGTGTAGCTGTAGGCCGGGCCGGCCTTGAGGCTGCGCCGGGCCCGGGAGGTGGCGTAACGGGGGTAGGCGTCCTCCCATTCCTCCGCATCGGGGGGCTGGGCCGGGTCCAGCACTTCCTCCGTGCAGGGCACCTCCACACCGCCCAGCCGCAGATACTCCGCCACCAGCGTCTTCAGCAGCACCAGCGCCCCCGCGCCGTCCGCCAGGGCGTGGAACAGCTCGATGGAGATGCGCGGCCCGTAATAGAACACCCGCATCAGCCGGTCTTTGGACGAAAAACGGATGGGCTGGCAGGGATTGGCGATGTCCGGCTCCACCGCCGGCACAAAGGAGGGGTCGGAATCAAAATAATACCAGAACACGCCCCGGCGGATGCGCACCTGAAACCCGGGGAAACGGGGCATCACCCGCTGGACCGCCCGCTGCAGACGCTGGGGGTCCACCGGGGCGTCCATCACCGCCGAAAAGCGGTACACCGCCGAGTAGTCGTCCCGCTGGATGGCCGAGTAGACCATGCCCGCGTTGTCCAGCCGGTACCAGTTTTGCGCGGCCTGTGCCATCTGCATCCCGCCCCTTTCACGTTGCTTTCAGTTGTATTGTAGCACCGACGCCCCCTTGGGGCAATGACTCCGCGCGATTTTATGCTATACTTATGGTATCAGCCACCGTCCGCTTGCCGCGGGCCCGCCGAAAGAGAGAAAACCTATGGAAAACAACAACAATACCCGGGGCGGACTGCACATCCCCATGCCCCATTATTCCGAACCCAGCCCCGCCGAACAGGCGGTGACCAACGCCATGATGAAAGCCCTGCGCACCGTGCGCTCGGCCTCGTCGCCCGCCCCCGCCGACTGGGAGGAGCTGGACCGCCAGCGCCGTGGCCAGAAGGTCCTGGGCCAGCTGGCGGCTCCGCTGCTGGGCCTGAGCTGGGAACCCTTCCAGCTGGGCGATATGCCCGCCGCCTGGGTGCGGCCGGAGCGGGGCCACGACCCCCGCAAGGTGGTGCTCTACTGCCACGGCGGCGGCTACACCAGCGGCAATCTGGGCTATTCCCGGCCTCTTGCTTCCAAGGTGGCGGCCCGCACCGGCTATGAGGTGCTCTGCTTCGAGTACCGCCTGGCTCCGGAGCACCCCGCCCCCGCCGCCCGCGAGGACGCGCTCAGAGCCTGGGACTACCTGATGCTGCAGGGCTACGGCGCCCGGGACGTGGTGCTCATGGGCGACTCCGCCGGGGGCAATCTGGCCCTGGCGCTGACCCTGATGCTGCGGGATTCCCGCCGCCAGCTGCCCCGCCGCCTGGTGCTCTTTTCGCCCTGGACGGACATGACCTTCAGCGGCGAATCCTTCACCGCACGGGCCCAGAGCGACCCCACCCTCACCCCCGACTACATGCTGGCCACCCGGGACGCCTACGCCCCCGGCATGGACTGGACCGACCCGCTGCTCTCGCCCCTCTTCGGCGACTTTACCGGCTTTCCGCCGGTGATGATCCAGGCGGGCTCCAACGAGATACTGTTCGACGACTCCGCCCGGTTGCACCAGCGGCTGCTGGAGCAGGGCGTGCCCTGCCGGATGGAGTGCTGGGAGGACATGTGGCACGTGTTCCAGATGTTCCCCATTAAACAGGCCGACCGGGCGGTGGAGCATGTGGCGCAGTTCCTGCTGGAACTGTTCTGAACGCAAAACGAAAAGGACCGGCATCCCGCAAGGGATGCCGGTCCTTTTTTTGCGCCGCGTCACGTCAGCGTCGCCTCCCCGATGAGCCGGCCAGGCCGGCGACATCCGCCCCGGCGATCAGCTCAAAGGTGACGAGCCCGAGGCCCGCGAACCACAGCTGCATTTCACTGTCCAGATCCAGCACGCCGGCGGATTCCGCCGAAAAGGCCTGGATGCGGCTGTAGGGCAGGCTGACGAAGGTCTTCTTTTTGCGGGTAAAGCCCTGGGTGTTCACGGCGATCACCCGCCGGTCGGTAAAGACCACGCCGTCCCGCAGGCCCTGAAAAGGCTGCAGGATGGCCTCGCCCTCACACAGCAGGGGCGTCACCTGTTCGGTGAGGCGGCTGTCGGTCACAGGGCGCAGTTTGAGAAAAAGCATATTTTCGAGATCGGTCATAATGATCCTCCTTAAGATCGGCTGTTTTGAGCAGGATACCTGCTGTAAACAGCATACAGCGTTTTGGCGCCAAAGGCGGTTGTTCTTCCAACGGACGGACGGCAGAAAAAGTTTTTTTGCTTTCGTTGTATGGCCAACCGTTTTTGGCAAGGGAAAAAGGTATGCTTGGAACAGGTCAGGGACGGCGACTGCCGCCGGGCCGGACACGGAGGCCGCAATGCTTCCGCCTCAAAACAACACCATACAGACGGCCGGCAGACCCGGCCGCACAGGAGGTACAAATGTACTACACGAATGGAAATTATGAAGCTTTTGCCCGCCCCCGCAAACCGGCCGGCGCGGCGGATAAACAGGCCTGGATCGTAGGCGGCGGGCTGGCCGGCCTGGCCGCCGCGGCGTTCCTGGTCCGGGACGCGGGAATGGACGGCAGCCGCATCCGCATTCTGGAAGACAGCAAGCTGTCCGGCGGCGCCTGCGACGGCCTGCTGCGCCCGGAAGGATTTGTCATCCGCGGCGGCCGTGAGATGGAGGACCACTACGAGTGCCTGTGGGACCTGTTCCGCTCGGTGCCCTCGCTGGAGGTGCCCGACGCCAGCGTGCTGGACGAGTTCTACCGGCTGAACCGGGACGACCCCAACTTCTCCATGAACCGCGCCACGCTGGGCCGGGGCGACAGCGCCGACACCAAAAACCGCTTTGAGCTGAGCGACGCGGCGGCGCTGGAACTGATGAGCCTGTTTTTCACGCCGGACGAGGCGCTGTACAACAAGACCATCGACGAGGTGCTCAGCGACGAGTTTTACAAGTCCAACTTCTGGCTCTACTGGCAGACCATGTTCGCTTTCGAGACCTGGCATTCGGCGCTGGAAATGAAGCTGTATCTCCAGCGGTTTTTGCACCACATCGGCGGCCTGCCCGATCTCTCCGCCCTCAAATTCACCAAATACAACCAGTATGAATCCCTCATTCTGCCGCTGGTGAAGTTCCTGGAGGAACAGGGCGTGACGTTCGAATACGGCGTGCGGGTGGAGAACGTGCTCTTCCATTTCCTGCCCGGCAAAAAGACGGCCCATCAGCTGGTGCTGCTGCGGGACGGCAAGCGGGAGACCGTGGACCTGACCGAGAACGACCTGGTGCTCGTCACCAACGGCTCCTGCACTGAGGGAAGCGTCCTGGGCGCAAACGACCGGGCGCCGGTGCTGAACATCGCCCCGGGCGACGGAGCCAGCTGGCAGCTGTGGAAAAACATCGCCGTGCAGAGCCCCGCCTTTGGCCGGCCGGAGAAATTCTGCTCCGATATCGAGGCCACCAAGTGGGAGTCCGCCACCGTCACCCTGCTGGACGACCGCATCGTGCCCTACGTCAAGCGTGTCTGCGGCCGCGACCCCTATGCGGGCAAAGTCGTCACCGGAGGCATCGTCACCGTGAAAGACTCGGCCTGGCTGATGAGCTGGACCTTCAATCGCCAGCCCCACTTCAAGGCCCAGCCCGAGGGGCAGCTGGTGGGCTGGATCTACGGCCTCTATCCGGACGAACCCGGCGACTATGTGGGCAAGCCCATGGCGGAATGCACCGGCGCCGAGATCTGCATGGAGTGGCTGTATCACCTGGGCGTGCCGGAGAGCGAGATCGAACTTCTGGCCACCGAAGCGGCGTCCACCGTGCCCTGCATGATGCCTTACGTCACCGCCTTCTTTATGCCCCGCGAGGCGGGCGACCGCCCCGACGTGGTGCCCGAGGGCTGCGTCAACTTCGCCTTCCTGGGCCAGTTCGCCCAGACCCCGCGAGACACCGTTTTCACCACCGAATACTCCGTGCGCACGGCGATGGAAGCCGTCTACACGCTGATGGAAGTGGAGCGGGGCGTGCCGGAGGTGTACGGCTCCGCATACGACGTGCGCTGCCTTCTGAACGCCGCCCACTATCTGCTGGACGGGCGCAGGCTCACCGAGATGAAGCTGCCGCTGCCCTATAAGATGGCGCTGCTGGCAGGCCTGGAAAAGGTGCGTGGCACCACGCTGGAGGAACTGCTCCTTCAGTACGAACTGGTCTGAAACAGGCCCCAAGGAGGAAATCATTATGAACAACACGACTCACACCGCCTCCCTGCAGGCGGACGGCGCCGCCCGGACGAACGGCCGCGGCGCCCTTGCCCGGGGGCTCGCCGCGGGCATTCCCCTCATCGCCATCGGCCTGCTGGCCGTCTTTTCGCCCCTGGCGGCGGGCTTGTCGCTGGCGTATTTCATCACGGCGGGGCTGGGGCTCTACGGAGCGGCGCAGATCGTCGTTTGGGCAAAGACCCCGCGGGAGCGCCGCAGCACCGACCTGCTGGTGAATGGCGTGCTGACCGCCGGCCTGAGCCTGCTGGCCCTCTGGGCGTCCTTCCAGACGCAGTTCGGCTTCGTGGGCATCGTCACCGCCCTGTCCGCTGCCGCCGCTTTCCTCACCCTGCTGCACGGCGTCAGCCAGTTCTTCGCCTTCTCCCGGCTCCGCAGTGAAGGGGCGGAAGGCGCGGGCTGGGTGCTGGCCGCCGGCGTCCTCAACGCCCTGCTGGCCATCATCATTCTGAGCAACCCGCTGATGAGCTGGTTTGCCATCAGCACCGTCTGGGGCATCTACCTGGGCGCGCTGGGGGTGGCGCTGACCGCCGAAGCCGTTGCGGAGAGCCGCCGGGCATAAATAAAAAAGCAGCCGCACCCGAAAAGGTGCGGCTGCTTTTTTATTCCTTATCGTTGGGGTCCGGCTCGTCGTCGGTGATGGGCATTTCCACCAGAAGCTCAAAGCGGCTTTTTTCAAATTTCAAAAGGCCCTCGTCCCGCATCTTGCACAGCTCGTTGGACATGGCGCTGCGGTCCACGAACAGAAAATCCGCCAGGTCCTGCCGGTTGAGAGGGATCACAAAGGTGCGGCTGCCCGCCTTGTGGTACTGGGCCGAGAGGTAGTCCTGCAGGCGTTCCCGGGTGGGGCGCCGGATGCTGTCCTCCAGCTTGCGGGTGAGGTATTGCCCCTTTTTGGCTACCGCCAGCGTCAGATTCTGTAAAAAGCGGATCTGGGTGGGGGCGGTCAGAACGTTTTTGCGTAGCAGCCGGTCCACACTGAGGAACAGGATCTCCGTCTGGGCGGTGGCGGTCACCGTCACGTGCAGCCGGTAGCGCCCCACGGCGGACAGCTCGCCCAGCGTGTCGCCCGCGCCCAGCACGTCCATCAGGTTGCTGTTTCCGCTGCTGTCGATGTGGAACAGGTGAACGCTGCCGGACAAAATGACCCCGATCTCGGGGAACTCGTCGCCGTCCCGGGCCACAACGGTGCGTTTGGCATACTTCATCACCCGGGGCGACATCGTATCGATGACGCTTAGCACTTCTTCGTCGGTCAGGTTGCGGAACAGCATATTTGCCCGCAGCACCGCCATGTCCAGCTCCCGTTCCATCGCTGCGCCTCCTTGGGCCTTTTTCTCTGTTTATTATAGAACTTCCGCCCTTTTGTGGCAAGAAAAAACCGTCCGTTGTCTAACAAACATACTTGCGCCTCCGCCCATGGTACGATGGGATCAGCAAAAGAAATTTTGCCCAACAACTCAAATTTCAACAAACCCGTCAAGGAGGCATTTTAATGTTTGAATTTTTCTGGACCCGCTCCGCATCCCTCTGGCTCGCGGCACTGTACATCGCAATGGGCGTTCTGCTCTTTGTTTTCCCCGCCGCCAGCAGCACACTCTTCGTCTGAACGCTGGCCGCCGGAGCCGCTGCCTACGGCGTGAGTCACCTCGTCCGCTATCTGCAGGACCGCAAAGCGGGCAAGGGCAACCCGGGCGACCTGTTTCTCACCCTTCTGCCCGCCGCCTTCTCCGCCTTCGCCCTCATCTGGCCCCAGACCATCCTCGCGGTGCTCCCGCTCGTTCTGGGCTCCCTGCTCCTGATGGACGGCGTCGGCAAGCTGCCCCTGGCCATCACCGGCCTGCGGGAGCAGTTCCCCGGCATGATCCCCCTGACCCTCTCGGCCATCGTGCCCATCGTGCTTGGCGCGATCCTGGTCTTTAACCCCTTCGCGGCGGTACGCATCGCGGTGATGGTGTTCGGCGGGGCGCTGGTGGCAGACGGAGCGAGCGACCTTGCCACCGTCATTCTGGAAAAGCGGGCCGGCGCATCCGCCGTCGGCAGCGGCCCGGCCCTTTGAGGCCGGGCCCATCCCCCGCGCTCGTTAAGAAAGAAGGGATCAAATGACCTGGTTTGGCTACACCCCGGCGCAGTGGACGCTGTTTTTCTTCCTGTATTCGTTCCTCGGCTGGATCTGGGAGTCCGGCTATGTCTCTCTTCGGGAAAAGCGCTGGATGAACCGGGGATTCCTGAACGGGCCGCTCCTTCCCATCTACGGCTTCGGCGCCGTTTTCATCCTGCTGTTCACACTGCCGGTGGCCGCAAACCCTCTTCTGGTCTTTCTGATGGGTATGGCCGGAGCCACCCTGATGGAATATGTCACCGGCTCTTTTCTGGAAAACACCTTCCATGTGCGCTACTGGGACTACAGCATGTATCGCTGGAATCTTCATGGCCACATCTGCCTGACCGCCTCCCTTTTCTGGGGCCTGTTCTCGCTGGCGCAGGTGCGCCTCATCCACCCGTTCTTCAGCGGCTGGGTAACGGCGCTTCCCGCCCCGGTGGCGGGGGCGGCCGCGCTGGCGCTGGCACTGCCCGCGGCGGCGGACGCACTGGCCTCTGTGCGGGGCGCTGCCCGCCGGCGCGCCGCCCTTTGACCCCGTTTGCAGGCGAGCCGGGATTTGCCCGTGACCTTTACAAATAAGGCTTTGAAAGTTAATACTAATATTATATCGCATATAAATGATTTGTCTGCGAAAACGCCCCGGCGCCGATGGGACGCTTGCCGGGCAAAATCATTCTTCAAGGGGGGGATCGTGTGCCTGCCTTTTTCGACTACACCGCATCCTCTGTTGACCTGCCGGCGGTCCTGATCGCCAATGGGCTGGGCGCGTGTCTGATGGTGATGCTGCTGACCGGGCAGCGCCGCCACCGCCCGGCCCAGCTGGCGGACGGGAGGATCTTCGCCTGGATCTGCCGCTGCCTGCTCCTGTGTCTGCTGGAGTCGGGCGGTTTTTTGCTGGACGGCCGCAGTTTTCCCGGCGCGCGGGCCGCGGCCCTCGTCTGCAATGCACTGCTGTTCATGCTGGGCGCGCTGCCGGCCTATCTCTGGGTGTGCTGCCTCAACAGACGCATCAGTCGGCGCTGGCGTTTGCTGGCGGCGCGGCCCGCTGGCCTGGCTGCCCTATGTGGTCACGCTGGCCTACCTCGCCGGCGGAACGGTGCTCATCAAGCTGCGCCAGCGGCGCACCGGCCGCTATGTTTACATGCCGGTGAGCGCGTTCCTGCTGCCGGTCTATCTGGGCGTTGCGCTGCAGCTGGTCTTTTACGGCCTGTCCTTTATCTGGGTGGCGGCGGCGCTGGGGCTCACCAGCCTGTACATCAGCCTGCAGAGCGAGCTGACCTTCCGGGACCCGCTGACCAACCTCTACAACCGCAGTTTTCTGCTGCACTACCTCAGCAGCCAGAAAAAGAAGGTCCCGCTGGCGGGCATCCTGTTGGACGTAAACAGCTTCAAGGCCATCAACGACACCTTGGGCCATCAGGAGGGCGACCGCATCCTGCAGGCCGTGGCCCGCATGCTGCAGGAGGCTGCCACCGACAAGACGGTGGCGGCTGTGCGCTACGGCGGCGACGAGTTCGTGGTGCTGCTCATGGACGATGACCCCGCGCAGACCCAGCTGTTCTGCCAGCGGCTGGACCGCTGCTTGGGGCAGCACAACCAAACCGCGGGCGCCGCCAACCCCATCTCCCTTGCCGCGGGCATGGCCCGCATCGAGCTGGGCACGGGCGACACGGAACTGTTCTTCCAGGAGATGGATCGGAAGATGTACGAGGACAAAGCGGCTTTCTATCAGCGGACGCAGAAAGACGACGCCCGCGCCGGCGAGCGGCGCTAACATCGCACAGGGGGCGAAAGGAATGAAAATGCGCAGGGAACACCGCTGGGCAAATCTTGTGCTCAGCGGGTCGCTGCTGGTGTTTGTTGCGGCGCTGCTGGCGGTCACCATCGCACTGGTGCGCGGCAAGCTTTTGCAAAACGCCCAGGACTTCGGCATGGCGCTGGTGCAGAGCTACGCCATCGAAGAGGCGATGAACATCGAAAACCTGGAGACCAGCGTGCAGATCGCCAGCCAGTATGTGGACGAGATCGTGACGGACGGCGGCGACCCGGCGCAGGTGCAGGAATGGCTCGCGGGCTATTTCCGCAAGCTGGCCGATACCATCGGCGAAGGGCTCATCGACATCTATGCGGTGGTGGACGGCAGCATCGTGGCCGCCAACCCCTGGGAGGGGGACGCGGACTTTGATTTCCGCCAGTCCGACTGGTACACCGAGGCCATCCGCGCCGATGGGGAGCTGGTGTGCGGCGAGGTGTACACCGACGCCATCACAGGCGAAAAGATCTTCACCATTTCCGTTGCGCTGGAGGGCGAGGGGAATGTGCTGGCCATGGACGTGTGCATCCAGGACCCCCGGATGCACAACACCCTGCACACTCTGCCGGAGAATTTCTCCTATTATCTGTGCGACCGAAGCGGCGGCGTGCTTTATGTCAGCACCAACTGGAACAAGACCGCCGAGCAGCTTCAAAGATATGCCGACTATATGCTGGCCGGCATCGAGGACGGTTCCCTCATCGGCTACGACAGCTTTTTCAACGACCCCAGCGGCGTGCCCCGCAGCCTGTATACTACCATCGGATGGAAAACGGCAGGACGGTGATCATCACAACGCCGGTGAGCGATATTCTCATGGGCGACGCAAACGCGCTGATCGTGGGGGTGGGCATCACTGCGCTGGGCCTGTTTCTGCTGCTGGCTTTCTTCACCGTGCAGGACTTCCTCCAC
Organism: Candidatus Allofournierella merdipullorum; assembly: GCF_048426865.1. Lineage (NCBI taxonomy): Bacteria > Bacillati > Bacillota > Clostridia > Eubacteriales > Oscillospiraceae > Allofournierella > Candidatus Allofournierella merdipullorum. Next base: position 25,528 of record NZ_DBFNWJ010000003.1, on the reverse strand, counting down.
AGCCGCAGCATGCGCATCGCCAACCGCACCGCCCAGCTGCTGGGCGATTCGTTCTATGCCATCTACTGGGTGGACATGAAAAACGAGACCTACGAGGCCTTTAAGCTCCCCGAATCCATAAAGGATGTGCTGCCCCCGCGGGGCGACTACTCCCTGCTGATGGAGACCATGAGCGAGGTGGTGCGGCCCAGCACCTTCCAGGCGGTGGAGACCAGCTTCTCCATCGAGAATATGCGCCAGCGGGTGCATCAGGGCATTGCCGACTACGGCGGCGACTTCCAGCGGCAGTTTGGCGGCGAGTACCGCTGGGTGAACATCCGCTCGATCTACAACGAAAAACTGGCTCCGGACGAGGTCATCCTCTGCTTCCGGGACGTGGACGACGAGAAAAAGCGCGGCCAGCAGCACACCGCCGTGCTTCAGGCTGCGCTGGACGCCGCCCGCAAAAGCGCCAAGGACCGCTCGGAGTTCTTCAGCCGTATGTCTCACGATATGCGCACTCCCCTCAACGCCATCCTCGGTTGCTGCAACCTGGCGAAGCGCAGTCTGGGCGAGAACGACGCCGACCAGACCCGGGACTACCTGGGCAAAATATCCTTCGCCGGCAACCAGCTGCTGGATTTGGTCAACGACATTCTGGATCTCTCCCGCATGGAGGCGGGCAAAGGCAGCCTGGACCAGAAACCCATGGACCTGCATCGCCTGCTCACCGACACCGCCGACCTTTTCCGGGACCAGCTGCGGGAGGCGGGCAAGACCTTCGAGGTGTCCATCCAGTTCGAGGAAAACGAGGTCCTGGGCGACGAAAAGAAGATCGGCCAGGTGCTGAACAACCTTCTGTCCAACGCGGCAAAGTACACCGACCCCGGCGACACCGTCCGCCTGGAGGCCCGGCAGTTCCGATTCCGGGGCAACAGCAAGTACCAGCTGGTGGTGGAGGACACCGGCATCGGCATGTCCGAGGAGTTCCAGAAACATCTGTTCGACCCCTACTCCCGTGAGACCGCCTTCTCCGCTCATCCGGTGCTGGGCAGCGGACTGGGCATGTCCATCGTCAAGATCCTTGTGCAGCAGATGAGCGGCGAGATCTCGGTGGAAAGCAAGCTGGGCGAGGGCACCCGCTTCACCGTGACGCTGCCCTTCACCCCTGTCGGCGGCGCGGCCGCCGAAGAGACGCGCGAAAACGCTGCGTTCTGCTGGCAGGGCCGGTGCGTGCTGGTGGCGGAGGACAACGAGATCAACCGGGAGATCGCCGTCGCCCTGCTGGAGCAGATGGGTGCCCGGGTCATCACCGCCGACAACGGCGCTCATGCGGTGCAGGCCTTCCTGGCTCAGCCGGAGGACTCCATCGACGCCATTCTGATGGACATGCAGATGCCGGAGATGGACGGCTGCGAGGCGGCCCGTGCCATCCGCGGTCTGCCCCGGGCGGACGCTGCCGATGTGCCCATCATCGCCGTCACCGCCAACGTCTTTTCCGAGGACATCGACCGCACCACGCGGGCGGGCATGAACGGCCACATCCCGAAACCTGTGGACGCCGCCACCCTCGACAGGGTCATGCAGCAGCTGATCTCGGAGCGGGAGCGGAGAAAGAAGCCCGCCCGGATTTCCAAGGATAAAACCGGCAAGGAGATGGAAACGTGAGCCCTGCAGAAAAAAACGCGCTCCTCATCGTGGACGACGAAGAGCTGAACCGTGCCATTCTGGCAAATATTTTTCAAACGGACTACGACATCCTCGAAGCGGAGGACGGCCTGCAGGCGCTGGAGCTGATCGAGGGGGCGGACCGCCCCTTGAGCGCCATCCTGCTGGACGTGGTGATGCCCCGGATGGACGGCATCCAGCTGCTTCGCACCTTGAGCGAGCGCGGGCTCACGGCGGTGGTGCCGGTGTTCCTCATCACCGCCGACCCCGGCAATGACACCATGCAGAAGGCCTATGATCTGGGCGTCATGGACGTGATCGCAAAGCCTGTGGTGCCCTTTGTGGTGCGCCGGCGGGTGCAGTCTGTGGTGGAGCTGTTTGCCGCACGGCAGCTGCTGGGCGCGGAGGTGGAACGCCAGCGGGACCAGCTTTTGTATCAGGCCGAGCAGCTGGCCGAAATGAGCATGGGCATGGTGGAGGCGCTCTCCACCGCCATCGAGTTCCGCAGCGACGAGTCGGGCGAGCATGTCCGCCGCATCCACGACATCACCTGTCTGCTGTTGGGCGAAACGCCGCTGGGCGAGGGCCTTTCGGACAGTGAGATACGCCTCATCGGCATGGGCGCCGTCACCCACGATGTGGGAAAAATCTCCATTCCGGACGCCATTCTGAACAAGAAAGGCCGCCTCACCCCCGATGAGTACGACCTGATGAAGACCCACACCACCCAGGGCGCGCACCTTCTGTCCCGCATCCCGCAGATGCGGGAGCACTCCGCCTACCGCTATGCCTACGACATCGCCCTGCACCACCACGAGCGGTGGGACGGCCGGGGCTATCCGGAGGGCCTCAAGGGGGACGAGATCCCCATCTGGACCCAGGTGGTCTCGATGGCGGACGTCTACGACGCGCTGGTCAGCGAGCGCTGCTACAAAAAGCCCATCTCCTTCGACCGGGCCACCGAAATGATCCTGAACGGGGAGTGCGGCGTGTTCAACCCCCGCATGCTGGAGTACTTCCGCCAGGCGGAACCCCGGCTGCGGCAGCTGTATAAGAAAAAAGAGGAGGCGAGCCGCTGATGGATGAAATGACCCGCCGCTGCCTGGCCGAAGCCGGCGTGGACACCGAGGACGCCCTGCGCCGTTTTTTGGGCAACGAGGCGCTGCTGCTGAAATTTCTGGCCCGCTTTGGCCAGGACGAAAACTTCCCGCGCCTGTGCGATGCCATGGCCCGGGGCGATGAAAAGGCGGCCTTTGAGGCGGCCCACACCCTGAAAGGCGTGTGCGGAAACCTGAGCCTGCAGGAGCTCAGCCGCCAGGTCAGCGACCTGGTGGAGAGCCTTCGGGCGGGCCGCATCGACGCCGCGGCGGCGCAGCTGCCCGCGGTGGAACGGGAATATCACCGGGCAAAGACGGCGCTGGAAGCTCTTTCGTGAGCGGACGGCCCCTTTGACGGACAAACGAAAAGCGCGAAGCTCTGTTTGCACAGGCTTCGCGCTTTTTTCAAGGCTCATTCCGCAGCCTTGTTACCCGACTGGTAGAGTCTGTACTGGTTCTTGCCGTGCCGCTTTGCCTCATAGAGGGCCGCGTCCGCGTGGGCCAGCAGCGTGTCGTAGTCGTTGCCGTCCTCCGGGCAGAGGGCCGCGCCGATGCTGCCCATGACCTCATAGCGGATCTCCCCTTTGTGATAGGGGTTGTGGAACATGGCGCAAAGCTGGTCCAACCGGCTTTCCAGCGCCTCGCGGCTCATGTTGGAAACAAACACCACGAACTCGTCGCCGCCGTAACGGGCCACCACGTCGGAGTGGCGGAACACGCTCAGGATGCGCCGTGCGGTGCTGCGCAGGATGTCGTCTCCGGCAAGGTGGCCCAGCGCGTCGTTGAGCTTCTTGAAGTCGTCCACGTCGATGAAGATGAGCGCCCCGCTGCAGTCCGAACTGCTGTTCAGCCGCTCCCGCACTGCCTTTTCAAAATAAATCCGGTTGTACAGCCCGGTCAGACCGTCCCGGTTCGCCCGTTCTTTCCAGCGGTCCAGCTCGTTGCGCCAGGGTCTGGTGTTCACCAGAACGCCCTGGACCACCGGCCCGTCCGGCGTGTCCTCCCGGTGCACATGAAGCTCCATCCAGTCGTAGCCGCTGCTGGACACACTCACCCGGAACGCCCCTTCCAGCCAGGGCTTTTCGCCCCGGACGCAGCGTTCCAGCATCTCCAGAAAGTCTTCCACATCGTTCTCGTTGAGGATGCCCGATGTGCGCAGAAAAGAGACGCCGTCGGAAAATTCGGCGACGCCCTCCATGGCGGAGGCAAAGGGAGCGGAGAAGGTGATGCTGCCGGCGTCCGGCCGGTAGCGGAAGGTGACGATGCTCCCGGCGCGGCCTTCGTCTGCCCGGGGCTTTGTCTCTTTTTGCTCCGGCGGCAGATCCGCGGAGCCGGCGCGGCAGAGCCGCCCGTTTTCCCAGGCCGCCTGTTCAAACTCTTCCGCGGTCATGGGGCGGAAGAACACGAATCCCTGCACCATGTCGCAGGCCGAATGCCGCAGATATTCCACCTGCCCGGCGTTTTCCACGCCTTCGGCCACCGTGGCAATGTGCAGTTTGCCCGCCATCTTGAGGATGGACTCCACCACGCGGCGGCCGCGGCTGGAGTCGTTACCTTCCAGAAAGAAGCTGCGGTCCAGCTTGATGGTGTCCACGTTCAGCTGGTTGAGCAGCCCCAGCGAGGAATAGCCGGACCCGAAATCGTCCATGGAACAGCCGAAGCCGGCCTCGTGCATTCGGTCGATCAGACGGCACACGCCCTCGGGGTCATCCAGCAGGATGGTCTCGGTCAGCTCGAATTCGATCAGGCCGCAGTCCACGCCGTATTTGTCGCGGACGCGCTGGCAGCGCTCCAGAAAATCCGGAATGTCCAGATTCTGCCTCGAAAGATTCACCGAGATGGGGCACAGCTCCCGGCCTTCTTCCCGCCAGCGGGCCAGATCTTTGCAGACCTGCTCAAAGATGAACTGGTCGATCCGGGGAATGAGACGGTATTTTTCAAACACCGGCACGAACACCGCCGGCGAAAGCAGCCCGCGAGAAGGGTGCTGCCAGCGGATGAGCGCCTCCGCGCCGCAGACAAGGCGGTCTTCCAGACGCACCTTGGGCTGATAATACACTTTGAAGTCCCCGGCGCGCAGGGAGAGCTCCAGCCGGTCCACCAGCTCTTTTTCTTCCAGCTGCACCCGCTGCCACTCGGCATTGTAGAAGGTGCAGCCGCCGTGCAGCTTGCCGCCGTTTTTGCGGGCGGTGCTGCTGCGCTCTTCAATGGAGGGCACGTCTTTGTCGTCAGGCTGGATGATGTAAGCGCCGAACCGAAGTTCCAGATAATAGGGGTTCTCCTGACCGGCGTTGAAGGCGTTCACCTTTTCAAAAATATCCAGCATCCGCCGCTCGATCTCCGCCCGGTCCTGACCGGCCAAAAGCAGATAGAACAAGTCCGCGGAAGCGTGGGTGAGAAGTTCGCCGGGCTTCAGGCTTTCGCGCAGGGTTTTGTAAATGTGGCGCAGCGTGAGGTTGCCCGCTTTCGGCCCGTAGATGCTGTTGATGAGCTTGAATCCCTGCACGTCGATGGAGATCAGGGTGTAATCGTTGCTTTTTTCCAGCAGCCGCGCCGTCTCGTTGCGGAAACGGGCGTCGCTCATGCCGCCGGTCAGCGGGTCCACAAAGACCATATCCTCCAGACTGGCCTGATAGCTGCGGCGCATCAGGAGGACGGTGAGCATCACGCAGCCGAAGATGACGACGATGGCCACCGCCAGCCACAGATTCCCTTGCACCAGGGGCACGATGTCGTTTTGAAGCAGGTCGGCGGGGATGATGGTGAGCACATACCAATCGTTGACGGAAAGGGGAATGTAGCCCACCATGGCGGCCTGCGTTCCGTCTTCCACGGTAACGGCGCCCGCGCGGCCGAACTGCATGTCCGAGATCGTTTGCTGGAACCGCTTTTTTCCGGCGCACTCGCCGTTCAGCCAGTCGTCCAGCAGGGCGTCGGCAGCACCGCCCTCGCTGGCGGCCAGCAACACCCCGTCCCGGGTGACTACCCGGGTGGAGCCTTCGCCACCGAAGCTCTGGATGGAGAGCATACTGGTGAGCAGGTCCACGTTCTTCGTGCCCAGCATGACCGGGTCGTCGGCGGTCGCACCTGCCGCATAATAGACGCCCATGTCCGGCGATTGAGACATGATCAGCTGGGCCTTGCCCGGCTCCACCATGTCGCCGCCTGCCAGCGAGCCGCTGTGGGCGCGGATCCACTCTTCGGCGGCCTCCACATTCTCCGCCAGATACAGCTGATCAAAACCGGACACTGACGCCTTGCGGGCAACGAACTCCGGCAGCGCATCGGGGGAGAGCAGAACGGCGCTGTCCCGGATGAGGGTCAGGCTTTCAATGGACTGGGCGATCCGGCCGTCCACCAGTGTGGCTACCTGATCGGACACGTCCAGCAGCCAGTTCCGCGTGCGCTCTTCGGTGACCTTGCGCAGCGCCAGACCATTGCTTAAAAACAGTGCCCCGGTGATCACCAGCGCCGCGCCAAGGGACAGCAGCGCCACGAACACATCGCCATGCCGCCGAAGAATGGTGTGGCCGTTTTTCATCTCTGCCCCTCCCCGCGCGTTCGCCGCCAAAAGGCCGGAACACGGCGATTTCTGTAACAATTCCTATTTTATCACACTCGTCTTTCCAAAACAACTGAGCACGGTGAAGTGGCAAGCCCTCGGATGCGGACACAAAAAAGCCCGCGAAGCCTCTGGCTTCGCGGGCTTCAAAACAGCCGTTGCGGCCGGTACTGATCGGAAAAGAAAATCTTCAGCCTTCCGCTTCCGAAAACCAGCGGCGGGCAAAGGCGGCGGCCGCCTCCTCCTGCCTGGGGAGCAGACAAAAGCAAAGGCTTTCCCCGTCGGCCGGAGTCTGGAGATAAAGACCGCTGCTTTTTCCGCGCAGCTGGGGTTTGACCCACAGGGCGCAGCGGGAAGAGGCAGGCAGATAAAGAACGGAAGTGCCGTAAAAATCGGTGGTGATGCACACCGGCCCGGCGTCTGTCATGGCGCAGAAGCACTCGGGGTCTGGCCGGCGCTGAAGGATGTAAAGAAAGTTGCGGTTTTTGCCCCGCAGGAAGAGCTGATCCAGGATGCGTTTGCCAAAGCGATACGCCAGAAGAGAGGTGTAGTACATGGCGTAGCTTTCCTGCCGGAGCCGGTCAAAAGCGGGAGTGTCCGGATGCCGCAGGGGCGGGCGCCGGTCGGCGGGTTGGCCCAGCAGCAGGCTGAGAACAGGGTAGAGCTGATCTTCCTTGGTCTTGTTGTAGGAAAAACCGGTCCGGCTGCCGTCCTTGAGCCAGACGGTCACGGTGCATTTGATCAGCTGAACGGAATAGCCGACCTGCGCCACATCGCCGGGGCGAATGGACCATACATCCAGTTTGCCGTCGGCCATGCGCTGAAGGCAGACCTCACCACCGAACCATGCGGTGACATACTCCGGCGCGCCGGAGTACTGGTGGACGCGGGGAATGAGGGTGATGTTTCCCGGCGGCATCCCGGCGGCGTTCCAGCCGGCCAGAGCGGGCTGAAACGGGTGCGGAACCTCGCTCCAATCGTACATCCGCTTTGGCCAGGAAGCGAGGGTCGGCCGGCGGTCTTCTCCAAGATTCATAGCAAGGCTCCTTTAAAACAGAGACACCATACGATCGAGGAATGACATTTATCATGGTAAACTATAAGCGGACAGGGGGCTTTTGAACGCTCAATTGCTCATAGTCCTCTGCGGTGCATCGACGCAGGATCATTTTTGTTTTTTCAATGGGGAAAGGAACGGAATCCGGAGGGAAATAGTTCACTTCCGTGATTTCCGCAATGGACAGGTGGTCGTCTTTCCCGGCGGGGACAACTACCTCATCCCCCTCCTCCAGAGAATCATCTTCGGTACGGTAATAGTAGGTCTTGCCGCCAGGGGTGAAAGCAACTTTACAATAAATCGGGTCGGTCCGACGGGGCAGCGATTGACCATAAAGGGAGGAATCGAAGATCCCGAAACTTATACACTGCTTCAGCCGCACGGCGATTTTTCCCATAAAAGAAGCAAAACACGTCGGCAACTCGCGCTTTTCGTAAAAACCTTCGCTTGTTTGCTGAGAGCCGTCTTCATATATAGCAGTCAAACGGTACTCGGAAACATAAAAGGGCGGTTCCGCAAAATCGGAATGCAGGGATGCCGGACGGCAGAAAAGCCCGCTCATGCTGTATTGATCCAGCAGTCGGCTTACCCCATCGGGGAATTCGCTCTGAAAAGAGAGACGGATGTCGCCGCGGTTAAAACTATACTCTATGGATTCGGAAGCGGCATCGATGATCAGATGTTCATTCTGCTTGGCTTGGCATGACTCTGGGACACCTTCTTCCACAGGCTGAAATGTGTGGGTGAGAATCACACGCCGAAGCGCATTCTCTGGACGTGCGCCTTCATCGAAAGCATTCAGACTGCGTATCCCCACCAGTGTGCGGATCATTTGAGATAACTGTGAATTTTCTCCGTTTTCTCCTCTCCACATGGAGCCCGAGAATAGGAAAGATTTTCCGGCAGTGTTTGTAAGCTTCAGAGCCCAATCTCCCGCATCAAAGACATAATCATCTTCGCGAGGAACAGAAAAGTGAGCAGCGAGTTCCTGCAAGATCGTTTGGGACGCTGTCGGTTCGATCATAAACTCCCGTTGACAAGTACTGCGCGTTCCCTGAGCATTCCACATTGGCGCATTGTAGCAAAAAGACACCTTGCCAGCCTGCTCGATGACAAGCGTTTGAATCAATTCCTCCCAAGGCTCCGGGAGACAAGGAAGGATAGCCCTGTGAGAGATTAATGTCATTTCTTGCGGTGTTCCGCAGAAGGGTACAGTGTTTTCACTGCTCAAATAAGCGGCACAGTCCAGAAGTGCAAGGAACCACTGGCGACTACGTTCCTGTTCATCACCTGAGAGAGGAGGATTCTGTTCTTGTATCTGTTTGCAGCACAGATAGAGAGCATCCAGTAGCAGTCCTGGCGTACCGCTGTCCCGCAAAGCCTCTTGGAGAGAATCGTCCACCTTAGGGATAGTTTCGTAATCGGACAGGAATATTTCAGCGCTGGTATCATCCAACGGATCATATTCGCGGATGTATTTTCCAGCCAACGCTAAAAAGTCAGCACTGCGGTCAGAAAAGGCGGTGTACCATTTGACCGAAAAAAGATGTTGTTTTCGGGGAAACATGTTGGTCACCTCGATCGTCAGACAGTTATATAAACATCTCTTTGAGGAGCCGGCACAGCAGCTTACTCCTCCGGCAGATAGACTCCGAACACACCGTTTGAAAACTCTCCGCCGGCAAAGCGGCGAGGGATGCCGTCGATCTCCACCTCATAAACATGAAACACCTTCTCCACGCCGTGGCGGGGGTCGGTGACAGTGGCAGTCTCCTTGCAGTCCCGCCAGGGATATTTGAAAATGTTCACGCCGAAGGCTTTGCACTCCCCGGTGGGCCCGGCGGTCTCGAACTTCCAGCCCATTGTTCTCTCCTTTCGGATGTCTGCACACGCTTTTTGTTAAAAAGAGATTTGACGGATAAGCGTCAGGTCACCGGAGCAAAGAGTGTCCAGGTTTCGGAAAATTTTCTCCGGCTCCCAGTCCCACCACTGAAGCTTCAGCAGATAGTCCGTCAGTTCGGCGTCAAAGCGGGCACGAACCACGCGGCAGGGATTTCCGGCGGCAACGGTGTAGGGCGGGACGTCGCCTGCCACCACGGAATTTGCCCCGATGATGGCGCCGTCACCGATGTGCGCCCCGGGCAGAATGGTGACGTTTTGGCCGATCCACACGTCGTTGCCCACCACAGTGTCGCCCTTAAGAGGCAGGTCGCCCAGCGCCGGGGTGCATTTTTCCCACCCGTGGCCGAAGATGTTGAACGGGTAGGTCGTGACCGAGGCCATGCGGTGATTGGCTCCGTTCATTACGAACTCCACGCCTTTGGCAATGGCACAGAATTTGCCGATGATGAGTTTGTCGCCGATGAACTCGTAGTGGTGAGTCACATGCGACTCGAAGTCCTCGCCGCCGGTGGCCGCGTCATCATAATAGGTGTATTCGCCCACCAGAATGTTGGGGCGGGTGATGACATTTTTGATATAGCAGATGCTGGGGATGTTCTCGTTGGGATGAACAGCATCCGGATTCGGTCCAAACATATCAACACTCCTTATTTTGCCTGAAGTCCCAGGAAGAACGCCCGCGCCTTTTCCAGGTCCCGCTCGTTGGGGTGGCCTTTGGCGATGCCGCCCACCAGCTTGAACGGCCCGAAGGTGTCGTAGCCCTTGCAGCCGAACTCGCCCAGCACCGGGCAGCCTTTTTCCCCGGCGATTTGGGCTAGCGCTTTTGCGCCGGTGCCCTTTGCGCCGCCGTAGGTGTAAACGAAAAACACCGGTTTGCCCGCCGGCAGATACTGCCGGGCGAAGGCTGCCACCGACTTGTGCATTTCAAAACCGTAGATGCCGGAAGCAAAGCCGATGCAGTCGTATTCTTCCAGCCGCACCGCCTGCCGGGTGCGCACGTCGACGAGGTCGGCGCCGCCCGCCTGGGCCATAGCCTCCACCACCTTGCGGGTGTTACCGTGGTGGCAGGAAAGATAGCAAATTGCCGTTTTCATTCTTCGTTTCCTCCCTGCAGCGTCCAGCCAAAGTCATTGTGATAGATCATCTGGCGGGTCATGCCGCCGTCGATGCAGATGTTTTCGCCGGTGATGAACCCCGCCTTGTCCGAGCAGAGAAACAGCACCATGTTGGCGATGTCCAGCGGGGTGCCCACCCGCCCGGCGGGCTGCTGGGCGGCGTCCGGGCCGGTCCATACCGCGCCGCCGGTCTCGATCCAGCCGGGGGAGATGCTGTTCACCCGCACCTTGCCCGCAAGGCTGATGGCCAGCGCGTGGGTCAGCGCCGAGATACCGCCTTTGGAGGCCGTGTAACTTTCGGTCTGGGGCTGGCTCATCCGGTCCCGGGAGGAGGAGATGTTCACCACCGCCGCCCCAGGCGCAAAGTGGGGCGCGAACAGCTTGGTGAGATAGAAGGGGGCGGTCACACCCACCCGCAAAGCATAGTTGAACTCCTCATAGCTGCACTCATCGATGCCCTTCATCAGGGGCAGAGCGTTGTTGATGAGATAGTCCACATGGCCGTGGTCCGCCAGCACTTTGCGGGCAAACTCCTCCAGCACCGCCTGGTCGGCCAGATCGCCCACGAAATAATCGTTCGGCAGCAGGTCGATGACGCACACCTTGGCCCCGGCTTTGCGGAACTCCTGGGCAATGGCCTTGCCGATGCCCTTCGCGCCGCCTGTCACGACGGCTACTTTGTTTTCAAACATGATGTTTCCTCCTTTAGTCCGCGTCCTCTTCCAGCGCCTCCACCAGAAAACTCACCGGACGGAACCCGTCGTTGCAGGAGAGCATGGCGGAGCGGGGGTTTTTCATCCAGCCGTCGTAGAAGTTCTCTGCGCCGTGGCTCAGAGCCAGCACGAAGGGGGACAGGGTGTCCCAGGCGCTGGGGCAAAAGCCCTCCGGCTTCTCCCAGCCATTGGCGATGAACACCTGGCCTTCCCGCAAATCACAGGCGCGCTCAATGGGGTTTTCGTAGCGCGCCATCAGGTCCGCATAGCGGGTGATGCGCATGACGGTGATCTTGCACTTTTTCATATGATGATGCCCTCGCAGTGGTCGATTTCGTGCTGGATGATCTGGGCGGGCCAGCCGGTCCAGGTCTTGAACCGCTCCCGGAACTGCTCGTCCTGGTATTTCACCTTGATGGTTTGCCAACGCTTTGCCTTGCGGGTGCCGGTGAGGGACAGGCAGCCTTCCTCGGCCTCGTAAGGACCGCTTTTCTTGACGATCTCCGGGTTGAACAGCACCCGGTAGGTGCCCTCGTCGTCAAAGACGATGATGCGCTTGGCAACACCGATCATGTTTGCCGCCATGCCTACACAGCCGTCCGCATGGGCTTCCAGGGTTTCCAGAAGGTCCGCCGCTACCGGCAGGTCCTCGGGTGTGGCAGGCTCGGACTTTCGCGCCAGAAACAGCACGTCTCTGCATATCTCTCGAATCATATCAGTTCTCCTTATGGCTTTGAATGGCGGCCGCGTCAGGAAAGACCGCTCAGTCCGGCTGCTGGCCGTCGTGGGCCTGCCACCGGCATTCGGTCATCTGCATCTGCGAGAACACCGCGGTGAAAGAGGACTCCTCCGGTGAGCAGGCGTAAAGGCCGAACCGGATGGCCCCGCCGCCTTTGCGCAGGTGGCAAACGCGCATCTGGCTGAAGCTGACGCCATCCCGGGAACATTCCAGCCGATAGTCGTCCTCGCGGCGGCTGAGGCGGTACCACATGGTGCGGATGTTGCCGTCGATGGCGGTGGTGGCCCAGTCGGAATAGCCCTCGTTGGTCACCACGCTGCCTAGATGCTGAAACTTGCCGTCCTCGTATTCCACCGAAGCCTTGATCCAGTTTTCGCTGTCCAGATACAGAACGACTCCGCACTGGTCAAAACGGTGACAGGCGGCGGAAAAGTCGGTTTTCACCACGAAACTAAAATAAGGCTCCGACGTTTCCATCTGCAGCACAGGGGCGTTGTCGTTGCGGAAATGGTAATAGGTGCGCTGCCACAGGTCGGTGTGAGGCTTGGTGGTGATCTCAATTTCGTCTGCCGCAATGCGGTACTGCTCCGGCGGCCTGGTCCAGACCAGCTTGTCAACGTCAAAGTCCATGGCGAGCGTCCTCCTTATATGCTCTTATTGTATCACAATCGTGCAGAGCAGCGCTATTCAATGGACAACCATTGAATGCCCGCCGCAGTCCTCTCCGCCGGATGCTCGTGGTGCCCGCCGGGGTTCAGCCGGAACGTCGTGCAAATGCCCTTGTCGCGGTAAAGCTCGCAAATCGCCTCGGTGCTTTCCTGCACCGTTTGCAGCACCGGATTCTTCGTTTTGCTTTCTCTGTCGCCCACGGAAACGTAAACGCGGTCCGGCCGGCGTTTGGGTTCATGGGAGAATACATACTCCCGGAATCCCGGGAACCAGAGCGAGCCGGACACACTGGCCGCGCGGGAAAATACATCTGTCTTGTAAAGGGCATACAGGGCGAACGGCCCCGCCAGAGAATAACCCGCGATCCCTCGCCAGCGGGGAGCGCCGGCCAATTCCCGCTCCGCCCTGGGCAGGATCTCCCCGGCCAGGAGCCGGAGATATTCGTCAGCGCCGCCGGTAAATGCCCCGGCGTTTTTGAACACCGCGGGGCAGTCCCAGGGGGCCATATCGCGGTTCCAATCAAGGCCGCTGATGGCCACCAGCGAGAGCGGCGGGCAGCCGCAGGAAGCCAGGGCGTCAAAAACCTTTTGCCCTTCGTCACCGAAGGTGTTCAGATAGACCACCGGCGCGTCCGGTACGCCGGCGGGAAAAACTGTCACGGTCTTGCCGCCTGCAACAAATGTGCGCATCGTTCATCCCTCACTTTTCCGGCAGCCGCACAGCAACCCTTCCAACGCCGCTGCAAACGCCTCATCCTGTTCTTTCGTGCGTTTGGCAGGCCCCTTCGGGTGCTTGCCGGCGCGAAGGAGCTTTTTGTTTTGCCAGCGGCGCTCCAACAGGGCGTCGATGTTGCCGGCGGTGTATTCCAGTCCGTTCTGGTTCAGCACCCGGGCCCGGCGGGCCAGACACATGCTGGCAAGGCCGTAGTCCTGCGTGACTACGATGTCTCCGGCGCGTACCCGGTTGACCAGGGCGAAATCCACACTGTCGGCGCCTTTGTCGAACACCAGCGTTTCGGCTCCGTCCCGTTCAATGCGGTGAGCCGTGTCGCAGAGAATGAGCACCGGCACGTTATGGCGTTTGCAGATGCGGATGGTCAGGCCCACCACCGGGCAGCCGTCCGCGTCGATCAGTACTGTGGGCATGAACGCTTCTCCTTTTTTCGCATCCTTATATGTCTTATTGTAGTATGAAATCCCGGACGCAACAAGCAGCAGCTGTAAAAAGCTGCCGCCGAGCCGGGCTCAACCAGCGGTTGGGTGCAGGAACGGCGGCGCGGCGTTATAATAGAGAGGCAAAAGGGAGGGCTGAGCGATGAACAACGAAGCCACCGGCGCGCTGATACGCGAACTGCGCAAAGAAAAGGGACTGACCCAGAAGAAACTGGCCCAACGGCTGCATGTGACCGATCGAGCGGTCTCCAAATGGGAGCGGGGATTGTGTGCCCCGGACATTGCCCTGCTGGAGCCTTTGGCGCAGGCGTTGGACGCCACGGTGCTGGAACTCATCTCCGGAGCCAGGGCAAAGCAAAAGACGCGCCCGGAAAATGTGGACAGCGCCGTGCAGGAAGTGCTCCGGTATTCGGAACAGGAGATCACCCGCAAGGGGAAAACCATACGCAAACGAAGTCTGCTGGCGGCGGTAGGCGTTTGCTTGGCCCTGCTGCTTGCCCTGCCCGTCTTGAACGGAACGCTGGGCGGCGACGGGTTCGCCTGGCGGTGCATCCCCGCGTGGCTGTGCGCCCGCAATGCAGCCCGGGCGCTGGAAGATTACGACAAAGAGGGCATAGAGCGCTATATCGGCAACGCCGGCGGCATTTATGAAGCGCTGGAAGAACTCAGGGAGCAGGGCGTGGTCATCCGAAACGCCGAGGCGAGTTTCAGCCGCACACGGCTGGACGATATGTTCCTCTTCACCGAGCTGGAACTGACGGTGCAGCAGGAGAGCATCACCTATCTGCTCACCTGCCAGGGCACCTGGCGCAACGGGAAGGTGGAGTGGATGCAAATTTACGTTCCCAGCGTGGGCTACGACGGCCCGGAGTGGCTGCCGCAGCTGAGCGAGGCGCTGGCCACCTATGACCCGGGCTGAATGCCTGGACGATTTTTTTATTTTCCCTCTTGACTCTGCCGTACCGTCAACTGGTACACTGATAGCAGGAAGGAGGGAGCAGCATGGAATATTCCATCCATGAGCTGTCGCGCCTGTCGGGAGTGTCCACCCGCACCCTGCGCTGGTACGACGAGATCGGCCTGCTGAAGCCCGGCCGGGTGGCCGAGAGCGGCTACCGCTACTACGGCCCGGCCCAGGTGGACCGGCTGCAGGACATTCTGTTTTACCGGGCCCTCGGGGTGGAGCTGGCCCGCATCCGGGAATGTCTGGACGCGCCCTCCTTCGACCGGCTGGCCGCCCTGCGGCAGCATCTGGCTGCCTTGCAGGCCCAAAAGGCACGGCTGGAAGACCTGATACAGTCGGTGGAAGAGACCATCGGCTGCGAAGAAAGGAAGGAGCCTATGGAGGACGAGAAGAAATTTGCCGCCCTGAAAGCGAAGCTGGTGGCGGAGAACGAGGCCGCCCACGGCAAAGAGGCCCGGGCCAAATACGGCGACGGAGCGGTGGATGCCGCCAACGCCAACGTGATGGGCCTGACGCAGGAGCAGTACGACGCGTGGAATGCACTGGACGATGAACTGCGTCAGAGACTGGAAGCCGCGGTGAAAGCGGCCCTTGCACCCGACAGCGAAGAGGGCAGGAAACTCTATGACCTGCACCGCCGCTGGCTGGCGGTGACGGTGAACGACCTGACGCCCCAAAAGCACCGGGGCATCACCCAGCTGTATGTGCTGGACGAGCGGTTCACCGCCTACTACGACCGGGCAGTGCCCGGCTGCGCCCAATTTTTGCGGGACGCGGTGGAGCACTGGGCAAAATAAAAAAGCGCCCCCGGCAAGTGCCGGGGCGCTTTTTATTTGCTCGAAAGTGCACGGCGCAGATCTTCCAGATACAGCGCTTGCTGCCGCTTCAGATACCCGGGCACGAAGGGGCGCATCCACCAGCGCTTTGCGGTGACGGTCTCGGTGCAGGCCAGACGGGAACCATTCGCTGTTTCTTCAAAATGCCCTTCCCAGGCACCGGACATGTTGCCGTTCTCCATGGTGAAGGCCCAAAAGCGGGGCGCTTCGCGGGCCGTGACCGTGAAGCAGGTGGCATAGCCGTTCCGGGTGTGCTCCACAAAGCGGCTTTCGTCCAGAATTTCTACCCGGGCAAGATCGCTGCGCCAGCCGGTGTGCTCCAGGTCGGTCACGGTGCGCCACAGCGTTTCCACCGGGCAGGAGAACTCCGCCGCCACTTGTGACGTTGCCATTCGCTCACCCCTTTCCCTTGTTCAGCTTCAGACTGATGCCCGCCCGGTCCGCTTCCGCCTGTAGCAGCGCGGCGGCGGCCAGCGCCTTTTCTTTGACCGGTGCGGCGGCCAGATCGCTTTGGGAAGCCAGCGCCTCCATCACCCGGCGCAGGGCCTCCGGTTCCAGCAGATAGGCGGCCGCGCAGTAAAGGGACTTGCGACGGCCGTCGTTCCAACCCGCCAGCAGCTGGTCCAGAACGGCGCGCTTTTGACGCAGCCGGTCCAGCCAGGCGTCCGGCCCCATCTCCCCGGCGCGGGCCAGGTCCGCGGCCCGGCGGCTGTGGGGCACAAAGGAATCCGCCGCGTCAAACTCGTCGTAGCGGGCGCAGGGGTAGGCAGCACATTCGTTGCAAAATTCCGGCCCGCCCTGCTCCAGCGAACACCGGGCAATGGCGCAGCTCTGGTTGCCGGCCCCGCCGCCGCAGCCCGGGCAGTAGCCGCCCACCTGCATGGGGCACAGCAGGCAGGCAAGGCCGCAGAGGGAGAAATCAAGTTCCGTTCGAACAAAACCTTTCATTGCCATACCTCCTCGGTCTCATCCGCGCCCTTTTTCAGGGAACGCAGCATCAAAAATTCAGTGCCGTGTTCATCCAAGAGAGCAAAACCTTCCCGCAGATACAAATGCAGTGCGGGATTGTCCTTTTGAACCGACAGGGACACCTGCGAATATCCGGACTCTTGAAGGCAAGCCAACAGAGTTTCTAAAAGACAGGTGCCAATACCCTGCCCGCGATGTTCCGGCAATACCGAAATGGCCAGAGAAGGCGTATGGTCATCGATGTGGCCGTAATCCTCCATGATCCGGCTCCATGCGGCGCCGACAAGCTTGGTTCCCGCTTCGGCAACCACACAACAGTCTCCGGCCCGTGCGCCGAACCCGTCTATGTAGACCCGCAGCTGGGGCAGATCCAGAACAGACCGGCGCGGCGGCTCCACACCTTCGGGCAGATAGATGGCCTGGTAGAGAAATTCTCGCAAAAGTTCGGTTTCATCCGGCCGCATCTTGCGAATCTTCGCACAAATCTCCCGCATCAGCGTATCTCCTTGACCGGCTGCCGAATGACCGTTTTCAACTTTTCCGGCTTGCAGCGGCGCACGTCGCTCAGGTATATCTCGTGGTGGAACCTGCTCTCGTTGAAGTCCGGCAGATACCCCTGGGCACGGGCGTATTCATCCATCGCCGCCACGGTCGCGGGCTCGTCATCGTAGGGGCCCAGGTGCATGCACTGAACACAAAGTCCCTCTTCCCAGGAAAAGAACTCCACCTTTGAAAAATCCTGCTTCTTCTTTTCGGTGGCCTCGCGGATGGCCCAATGAAACACTTCTTCCGTCACGAATTCCGGCAGGCGGATGAGGCTGATCCACTGGAAATCGGCCTTGCGGGCGTAGTCCACGCCGTGCACGCCCTCCTGCCACCACAGGCCCTCCAGCGGCGG
Organism: Candidatus Allofournierella merdipullorum; assembly: GCF_048426865.1. Taxonomy (NCBI): domain Bacteria; kingdom Bacillati; phylum Bacillota; class Clostridia; order Eubacteriales; family Oscillospiraceae; genus Allofournierella; species Candidatus Allofournierella merdipullorum. The sequence goes on along the minus strand of NZ_DBFNWJ010000003.1, from coordinate 8,188 downwards.
CACCACATAGTCGAAGTAGCCCTCCGGCCGGTGCTTGCTCATCTTGATGGTATAGGCCACGGCGTAAAGCAGGCCCAGAGCTTCTTTGTAGGCGCCGCCCTCCTGGTTGGGGTCGCCCTGCCCTCGCACCGCCAGAAAATTCATGGCGGGCACCGTGACGATGCCCGGCGTTTTGGGCGGAAGATAGAATTCTTTGGATTCTTTTTTGTAGTCGAAGGGCATGGTCATTTCCTCCTTTTCTTCCGGGGGCGGGTGTTCAGCGCCCCGCAGGTGATGCGCACGAGCGCCGTCATCAGTTCCCGGTCCTCCACGTCCTCCACCAGGAAGGAGTCTCTGGCTCCCTCGTAGGGTGGGGCTTTGGGCAGGTCCGGGAAGGCAGCCTGGCCCTCGGGGGTGATTTTTACGAAGAACTGGTCGTCGCAGATGACGGCGAAAAACACCCCGTCGCAATAGAGGCCGTATTCGCCGAACATCTTGCGGCTGCGGATGGCTCCGGCATCCCGCAGCTGGTCGGCCACAAAATCCACAAAATCCGAATGGGACGCCATATCAATTCCTCCCGTCATAGCGCTCGGCCAGCGACCGGGTCAGGTCGCGCAGTTTTTGGCGCAGCTCCTGCGGCTCCACCAGTTCCGCGCCCTCGCCGAAGGTGAGCACCCAGCCGAGGGCGCTGTCCGCGTCGGGAAAGCCGCCGGTAAAACGCAGGCGGCCGTCCGGCTCTTCTGCAAGACCGTCTGCGCCGTATTCCTCCACCAGCCGCCAGCGCCATGCCGGGTCAAAGAGAACGGTCACCTGGTATTTCACCGGAAAGACCCGCTCCGGGGCAAGGTCCGGCAGGGGCGCGGGGCGAGGATCAAAGGGCTCGCCCGTGGAGAGTTCAGTCATGCGGTTCAGTTTGAACAGGCGATAGTCCTCCCGGGTGCGGCATCGTCCCCACAGATACCAGGCCGACCAGTGAAACACCAGATAGCACGGCTCCACCGTGCGCCGGGACTCTCCCTTGGGAGAGAAATAGCAAAACCGAACGGCGCGGTGCCGGCGGATGGCGTCCTGTATCAGCTCGATCTTGGGGGCGAGGCTGTCCTTGTACCAGGAGGACAGGTCGATGAGCAGCTCGGCACTGCCGGGCACCAGTGTGCCCGCCCCGGCGGACAGCTTTTCCATCAGCTGGGCATAGCGGCGGGTGCCGCTGACGCTGTCCAGACTGCGAAGCCCCGCCAGAATGGCCTGCATCTCCGGGGCGGTGAGCATGGTACGGTCCACCCGGTAACCCTCCAGAATGGAGATGCCTCCGCCCGACCCTTGGGTGGTGACGATGGGAATGCCTGCCCGGCAGAGAGCCTCCACGTCCCGCTGGATGGTGCGGCGGGACACCTCGAACCGCTCTGCCAACTCCGGCGCAGTGACCTTTTCCTGCTGCAGCAGGATGGACAAAATGCCGATGAGCCGGTCCAGTTTCATGCGCCTCGCCGCCTTTCTCTGTGTTTGCCTGTATTATACCACAGAAACCGGACAGCTGTCTGTCATGTTTGCCATGTGACTTTTGTCGTGGTATCATACATTCAGAAAGGCGGTGAAGTCCAAATGACGCTCCTTCGAGGTAATTTCTCGGTGCAGCGATCCGTCTGATAGCAGACTGCATCGAGTAAATAACTGTTATCAGCGAACTGCACCAAATCGTACAGAAAAATACGAAAAGGAGCGGTTTTGAATGAACAGAACGGAGCTGTATCGTCAATGGCTGCAGGAAGAGCGTGCGGCGCAGATGAAAGGCTGGGATTTTTCCCATCTGCGCGGGCGCTATGAGGAGGAGCAGGACCTGCCTTGGGACTATGAGCAGGTGGTTCGAGCATTCCTGCGGCCGGACAAAGAGCTTCTTGATATGGACACCGGCGGCGGGGAGTTCCTGCTGTCTCTGGGGCACCCCTATAATAAAACCAGCGCCGCCGAGGGCTGGCCGCCTAACGCGGAACTCTGCCGCCGGCGGCTCTCCCCGTTGGGGATACAGTTTCAGCAGGCGGATGGCGGGGGCTTGTTGCCCTTTACCGATGGGGCTTTCGATTTGATTTTGAACCGTCACGGAAGCTATGATCCGGCGGAGATCAGCCGCCTGCTGCGGCCCGGCGGAACGTTCATCACCGAACAGGTGGGGGCGAAAAACGACCGGGAACTGGTTCAGCTGCTGCTGGGGGAGTTGCCGCTGCCCTTTCCCCGGCAGACCCTTGCCTGCGCCGCAGGAGAGGTACAAAGCGCCGGCCTGCGGGTCGTGCGCGGGGAGGAAGCTTTTCGCCCTATCCGCTTTTGGGACGTGGGGGCGCTTGTGTGGTTTGCCCGCGTGCTGCCCTGGGAATTCCCGGGCTTTTCGGTGGAAACCTGCCGGGAGCAGCTGTATCACGCGCAGCAGATTTTGGAGCGGAACGGCGTGATCGAGGGAACGATCCACCGGTATCTTCTGGTGGCGCAAAAGTATAAATAAAGCGCGGGCCGGGTCTTCGCGTGTGCGAAGCCCCGGCTCGTTTGTTTTGCCCGGTGAATGGCGTTTATTTGAGGAAAAGTGATACCCCAATTCGCCCCGCCGCAGGGGCCAGCCCGTCAAAGCCCACACACCGGCTGGGGCGGGCGTTCACCGCCCAGTCCAGCATGGGCTGCGCGGCGCTGGCAGCGTCCAGACAGGTGTCCAGCGAGAGAACATCCTCCCAGGCGCGGTTGAGAAAGGCGACTTCACGCCGCCCGTGGGTGCAGGTGAGCTGCGCGTCGCCGGCGGCTTGCAGATAAATGTTGATTTGTTCGGAAGTAAACCCGGCGGCAGTCAAGCTGTCCACAAGGCCGGTGCGGAACAATCCGGGCAGATCGGCCCAGAGCAAACCCGGCACATCGAAGCGCACAAAGGTGTAACGGCTGTGGCAATGCACCGCCAAAAGGCATTTGCGGCCCCGCAGTTCGATGACGTGCAGGTCCCAGCAGAAACGCCGGTCAGCTTCGCTGCCGTAGGGCGGCGGCTTTTGATGCAGAAACCGCTGCAACGGAAAAGTCAGGCCCAGTTCTATCACGGCACCTCGTGGGGAATGACGATCTTCCCCACCCGGATGGCTCCGTCGGAGACCACGGCCCGCATCAGGGTGATCTCCTGGTGGAACCGCCGCGGCCCGCAGCTGCCGGGATTAAGCCACAGCACCTCCCCGCGCTGTTCCTCGCTGTATTTGTGGGAATGGCCAAACACCACCACGTCCGTGCTGCCCAGGCCGGCGGGAACGTCCTTTTTGTTGTGGACCATGTAAAACCGCGTTCCTCCCAGCGTTACGGTCAGGTCGTGGGGGATGGCTTCGGCCCATTCTTTGTCGTTGTTGCCCCGCACCACATACAGCGGTGCAAAGGAAGCAAGTTTATCCACCACCTCCTGGGAGTTGATGTCCCCGGCGTGAAGGATAGCGTCGGCGGATTTCAGAAGTTCCAGCACCGCCGGCCGCAGCAGACCGTGGGTGTCGGAAAGAATGATAAGGTTCATGGGCATCTCCTTGTACGGGTCATGGGTATGATATTGGTATTATACATTTTTTTGACCGTCCAGACCAGTGTGATGCGGGCTTGGAAGGGGAATGCAGGTGAAGATCGTCGGCTGTGTCTTGCCGAAAACAGCCGGCCCTTCTATAATGAAACTTATAGAAAAGGGGAGATGAAGCGAATGACAGAAGTGGTGGCTGCCCTGATTTGGGATAACGACAAATTCATGGCCTGCCAGCGCCCGGCCCACAAAGCCAGAGGATTGCTGTGGGAGTTTGTGGGCGGAAAGGTGGAACCGGGCGAGACAAAACAGCAGGCTCTCATCCGCGAGTGCCGGGAGGAACTGGCCGTTACGCTGGAGGTGGGAGACGAGTTTATGGACGTGACCCATGAATACCCGGATCTGACGGTACACCTGACTCTCTTTCATGCTGCGATTCGGGAGGGCGTACCCCAAAAGCTGGAGCACAACGACATCCGCTGGATCACAGTGGACGAAATCGACCGGTATGAATTCTGCCCGGCGGATGAAGTGATTTTGGAAAGGTTGAAACAAGTCTATTTGCATAAATAAAAACATAAAGGCGAATCTCTCGTTTGTAAAAAAGCCGATGCCAGCAGAATCGGGCATCAGGACGTCGGGAAAACAAGGATCAACTTGCTTTCGGATCGCCGTGTTCATATGATGACGAGTGAGAGAGGGATAAAAGGATTGATGAATTTGGAAAAGAGAAAAATCGGAATCACTTCTTTCGGGCTGCATGTTTTTGCTATGACGTTCATGCTGTTAGACCATTTATGGGCGACGATGATGACCGGCCAGGAATGGATGACCAACGTTGGAAGATTGGCTTTCCCGATTTTTGCTTTTATGATCGTGGAAGGATATTTTCGCACCCGCAACATAAAAAAATGTATGGGCAGATTACTTGCCTTCGCTTTCATCTCTGAAATACCGTTTAACCTTATGACAGGAGGCAGATGGCTAAATCCGTATCATCAAAATGTGTTATGGACGTTCCTGATTGCAATAGTATGTATGCTTGGCATTGATAAAGTAAAAACAAGCAACAGGAATATAGCGGTAAAAACTGTATTGGTCATTCTGATCACGTTTTTGGGCTGGGCCATAGGGATGGTTACCTTTGTTGACTATTATGGCTTTGGAGTGCTGACCGTTCTGACGTTCTATATTTTTCATCAAAGAAGCTGGTGGAATTATTTAGGCCAGGCGCTTGTTTTGTACTTTATAAATGTGGAATTATTAGGGGGATATTATTTTGAAGTAACTATATTTGGAGTTACATTGGAAGTTGTCCAGCAAGGTCTCGCCCTGCTATCTTTACCGATTATTTGGCTGTACAATGGAGAGCTGGGATATCATAAAAAATGGTGGCAATATTTTTGCTATTCTTTTTATCCCTTACACATGATGGTGCTGTATCTTGTTTTTATTGCCGTGTTTCGTTTCGGGCTTCATATGTAGCGGAAGGCATTCAGGGCGTGGCCAATGTACTGACCGGCGCAGTATCTCCTTCTGGACGGCTGGTGGATACTTGGGCAGCTTGCAGCTATTCTTCTCCGGCTATGCAGAATCTGGAGTTAAACCAGTGGACAAACTACACGGATGTGTTGGCCCAGAGCGGAAGTCCCATGGAGAGCGCGCAGGATTATTCCTACTTGTGGACAGACGCCTTCCTGATCTACCAGGAAGGAATCTATGTCGGATATAAATATTCTGTTGCGGAATGCGATTTTCACGAAACCCTTGACTGCACGCAGCGTGCAGTTCTACGGTGAGGAGGAAATGAAGATGCAACAGACGCTGCGCCAAATGTGCGCTGAACTGAAGATTCCCCGGCGGGCTGTGCAAGGCTATGAGTCTGTCGAAAAAATCAGAATACCAAAGGACAGCGTTGTGGCGAAATGGAGAGTTAATCTTGCCTCTACAGGAACTGAACTGGGTGGGAAGGTTGCGGGTGCCACCAGATCGATTGCCGGCACCATCAATAAACAGAAGCACAAATTGTTTCCCTACTCGAAAGATGCAAAAGCCGAAGAGCAGACGGAAGAAAAAGACGCGCAAAACGGGAAATTGGAAACCGCAGGGGAGTGATCAAGAAGATGCCATTGCCAGTCGTCTTTATTGGAATCGCCGCCGCAACAGGAGCCGCCGGAGCAGGTGCTGCGGTAAAGGCAGGTGTAGATCATAACACCACGAAGAAGATCAATAGCAATAGAGAAGAGAGGATCGTGCACGCAGCAGTGCACTTGGAAGAGCTTCGACGCCAGTGCGGAGAAGCGCTGGAAAACTTGGGGAGAGAAAAGGTACAGGTCCTGTCAGGCAGCCTTCTCCCTTTTGTGGATGCGTTCGCGAAACTCAAAAATGTTGATTTCACAGAGTCACCTGGTCTGCAGGAGCTAAGCAAGCTGCACATCGACAGAGCTTCTTTTGAAAAAGCAGGTGCATCGGAACATTTTGGCGTTTCACTGGCGGGCGGCTCACTGGCCGGCCTGACGGGTGGCGCTTTGGCGGCGTTTGGAGCATATAGTGCGGCCTCTACGTTTGCTGTGGCTTCCACCGGCACAGCAATCAGCTCTCTCAGTGGTGCGGCTGCAACGAATGCAACGCTCGCCTTTTTCGGAGGTGGCTCTCTTGCCACAGGAGGCCTTGGCATGGCTGGCAGTACAGCGGTTCTGGGAGGATTGGTGGCAGGGCCGGCACTGCTGGTCATGGGGGTTATCGTGAGTGCGAAAGCCGGAAAAGGTCTGGAAGAAGCAAAACAGTACGCAGAACAAGCAGATGTGCTTTGTCAGCAATTTAAAAATGGTGCCGCACAGTGCATGGCGATCCGCAGAAGAACTTGGATGTTTCATAACCTTTTAGCAAGGCTGGACGCCCTCTTCCTGCCCTTGATTTTTGATTTGGAGCAGATCATTGAAGCGGAAGGAACTGACTATGCGCTTTACACGGAAAACAGCAAGAAAGCCGTTGCGATGGCTGCCTCTGCCGCAATGTCTATAAAAACGGTGCTGGATACGCCTGTGCTCGAGGAAGACGGAAGCTTGGCGGACAGCGCGGAAACGAAGCTGCCTCGTTTTCTGGAAGACGTAAGGGAAAAAGAAAAACTGCTCGACAACTGAATCAAAAAGAAAAGGTCGCTGTACTCGAATACAGCGACCTTTTTAGTAAGCCCGAATAGACGCAATTCAGCGACTTTCCGAATCGGAGACGATAGAGAGGTATTTAAAGAAGGTCCGAGATATGAAATAAAACGACTGCTATAGAGGCTTGATTTCAATAAAATAGTTCAACTATTCTTTTGACTTTATTACGTCAACCATTTGAGAAAAAAGTTTAAGCGCTTTTTCTAAGCTCTCTTTATTCATGTCGTTGGGGATATCAATAGAAAAGTGCGTTGACTTCCCTTTAAAAGCCAAGTAAAATTTGACCTCCAAATTGTCGGGGTCTATATTTGAACGATTTTTCTTATCCTCTAGGCGAGACTTTAAATGCCGGATTATAGGAGGTATGGCTTTTTTGAGCAAATCATAAAGAAGAGAAGCAGTTAGAGGTAAAACGAGGTTTTCTCCTAACCAAATAAATATTTCAGGAGGAGCATAGCCGCCTATCTCTTTGGGAACAGTTTGAATGTTTACATCATTCGTAGATAATTCTTCAAGCTCTTTGGGAGTCGGTTCGATTCCTCGCAGAGCTGTGCAATCCAGAGTAATCCCGTCTGGATAAACACAAAAATCGCACATGTGCATAAATGCACTCTCCTTCACTTTTTAATTTGAGTATAACATCTGCATGTTGCGATTTCCACAGGGAATAGGGTGGAAAAATGAAGAGAATAAAGAAAGAACCCATAGAGTCAGGAAAATGCTCCGAGGGTCCTTCTTTGTGGTGCGCCCGACTGGATTCGAACCAGCGGCCTTCCGGGTCGGAGTTCCCAGACACACAACGCCAAACCGCGATTTCAAGCCGTTTTTCGTCGGTTGTGCACAAAGTTCAAAACCATATAAAAAGCCCGCGAAGCCTTTTCAGCACAGGCTCCGCGGGCTTTTGCATGCGTGGTGGTCAAATGGTGGTCACACTTCGCAAAGCCGAGAGTGTTCTATGGTAGGCCTGTCTAGGAGAAAGTCGACGGATAACGTTAGCTCCTGGTCCAAAGTCTACGGAAGAAAATCAGAATGTGCTAACGTCGAAGTCGCCCATTTCATTTGGACCATGCTCAGAGACTGGCATTAACAACCCAGCAACGTATATGTACCCAGCATCGGCAAGAAAAAAGCCAAGGCCTAATCAGGTGGAATACGCCAAGGATATGCACAAGAATGGGGACGAACATAATGTTGTGGATAACGCCAAAAAAGCGATACCTAAACAAAGCATAGCCGCTGGAGCATGAAACACTTCTAGAGACAATTTGCAGTAATATTCAATTCTATAATGAATATTTGAAGATGAAATCTTAAAACTGGATAAAATGGACAAAATAGCACCGCTTTGGTAGAATTAATATTATCGATATACGTTGCATTTGATAAAAATTTTTCTCTATAACAAGCGATAACAAAGTGGTGACATCGAGGATAAAACTAAACTAGGTTATGATTCGCTTACGGAACTTCCAGCGAAGCAATTGCCCAAAACAAAAAGCTGCCTGCATTGGTATCTGGA
>NZ_DBFNWJ010000002.1:0-33382 GCF_048426865.1 Candidatus Allofournierella merdipullorum | reverse complement strand
TTGAGCTGGCGGCAGAGGGTGAGCCCGTCCATAAAGGGCATCTTGATGTCGGTGAGCACCACGTCCGGCCGCAGCTGCTCGGCCAGCTCCAGCGCGTCCTGCCCGTTGGCGGCTTCCCCCGCCAGCACAAAGCCCAGCGCCTCCCAGTCGATGCGGCGGCGGATACCCACCCGCAGCTCTTCCTCGTCATCCACCAACAGGATGCGGTATCCTTCCATTGTATCCCCTCCAAGGGTCATTTGTCTTTCTCAAGGCACCACCGCACAACTTACGGCTACGCCTCAGGCGGCATATCGCGCCAAAATTTTCCGTGATATTTTCCAAAAATGCTCGTCAATCCACCAAGGATTGCCTGCGCTTTTTGGTTCATCTCACAAAAAATTTTCTGGTGCGCTCCACCACCTGAAATTGATGCGGTGCTGCCTGCAAACAACCACCCGACGCGACGATTTTTGCCGCGCCGGGCGTCTGTGCGTTCGGGAACAAACGAAAGGGGGAGACCTACCCATGAAACTTCTGGTAGTGGGCGGCGGCGGCCGGGAACACGCCATTGTGAAAAAACTGAAAGAGAGCGACCTGTGCACTGAGATCCTCTGCGCGCCGGGCAACGGGGGCATCGCCGCCGACGCCCGCTGCGTGCCGGTGGCCGCCACCGACATCGACGGCCAGGTGGAGCTGGCGAAGAAGGAACAGGTGGACTACGTTGTGGTGGCCCCCGATGACCCGCTGGCTCTGGGTCTGGTGGACAGGCTGGCCGAAGCGGGCATCCCCGCCTTTGGCCCCAGCGCCGCCGCGGCCCGCATCGAGGCCAGCAAGGTGTTCAGCAAGAACCTGATGAAGAAATACGGCATCCCCACCGCCGAGTATGAGGTGTTCGACGAGCCGGCGAAGGCCCTCGACTACATCCGCGCCAAGGGCAAATACCCGGTGGTCATCAAGGCGGACGGCCTGGCCCTGGGCAAGGGCGTGCTCATCTGCGAGAGCGAGGAAGCGGCCAAGGAAGCCCTCCATGAAATGATGGAGGAAAAGGTGTTCGGCGCTTCCGGCAGCCGGGTGGTGGTGGAGGAATTCCTCACCGGCCCCGAGGTCAGCGTGCTGGCCTTTGCCGACGGCAAGACCCTGAAACCCATGGCCTCCAGCATGGACCACAAGCGGGCGCTGGACGGCGACAAGGGCCTGAACACCGGCGGCATGGGCACCGTGGCCCCGAACCCCTGCTACACCGCCGAGGCGGCGGCTGAGTGCGAAAAGACCATCTTTGCCCCCACCATGGCGGCCATGGCCGCCGAGGGCTGCCCCTTCAAGGGCTGCCTTTACTTCGGGCTGATGCTCACCCCGAACGGCCCCAAGGTCATCGAGTACAACTGCCGCTTCGGCGACCCCGAGACCCAGGTGGTGCTGCCCCTTTTGAAGAGCGACCTTTTGCGCATCATGCTGGCCTGCACCGAGGGCAAACTGAGCGAGACCCCGGTGGAATTCTCCGCCGAAAGCGCCGCCTGCGTCATTCTGGCCAGCGGCGGCTACCCCGAGCACTATGAAAAAGGCAAGGAAATTTCCGGCCTTGAAAACGGTCAGCTGCCCGGCGGCGAAGGGGTGGTCTACCACGCCGGCACCGCCCTCAAGGACGGCAGGCTGGTCACCTCCGGCGGGCGGGTGCTGGGCGTCACCGCCACCGCCCCCGACCTCAAAACGGCGCTGGAAAAGGCCTACGCCGCCGCCGACAACATTTCCTTCGAAGGGCTGCACCGCCGCAGCGACATCGGTCGCCGGGCGCTGGAGGCCCTGCGGTGAACCCCACAGTTTCAAGGGAGGTACCCATGGTATACAGAGTTTATGTGGAAAAGAAAGCGGGCTTTGACCACGAGGCCCAAAGCCTGCTGAACGAGGTGCGCGGCCTGCTGGGCATCGAGAGCGTCACCGGCCTGCGGCTTTTGAACCGCTACGACGTGGAGGGCATCAGCCGGGAATTGTTCGACTCCTGCGTGCCCACCGTGTTCAGCGAGCCCCCGGTGGACGAAGTCTATGATTCGCTGCCCGCGGCAAAAGCCACCTTCGCGGTGGAGTATCTGCCCGGCCAGTTCGACCAGCGCGCCTCCTCCGCCAGCGAGTGCATCCAGCTCATCAGCCAGGGCGAGCGGCCCCAGGTGCGCACCGCCCGGGTCTACCTGCTGGAGGGCGATGTGACCGCCGAGGAGCTGGAGCGCATCAAAAAGTATGTCATCAACCCGGTGGAAGCCCGCGAAGCTTCCCTGGAAACGGTGGACACCCTGCAGGTGGATTACCCCGTGCCCGCCGACGTGGAGGTGCTGGAGGGCTTTTTGGAGCTGGACGAGGAGGGACTCAAGGACTTCATCGCGAAGCGCGGCCTTGCCATGGACGAGGCGGACATCGCCTTCTGCCAGCAGTATTTCCAGCATGAGGGCCGCGTTCCCACCATTACCGAGATCAAGATGATCGACACCTACTGGAGCGACCACTGCCGTCACACCACCTTCGGCACCATCCTGGAAGAGGTGCGCATCGAGGACGTGCAGGTGAAAAAGGCCTTCGACGCCTACCTGGCCATGCGCAAGGCGGTGTACGCCGGCCGCAAGAAGGACATGTGCCTGATGGACCTTGCCACCATCGGCGGCAAGTACCTCAAGGCCATCGGCAAGCTGAAGGACCTGGACGAATCGGACGAGATCAACGCCTGCACCGTGAAGATCAAGTGCGACGTGGACGGCGAGGAGCAGGACTGGCTGTATCTCTTCAAGAACGAGACCCACAACCACCCCACCGAGATCGAGCCCTTCGGCGGCGCGGCCACCTGCATCGGCGGCGCCATCCGCGACCCCCTGTCCGGCCGCAGCTACGTCTACCAGGCCATGCGCGTCACCGGCGCGGGCGACCCGCTGGTGCCCGTGGCGGACACCCTGCCCGGCAAATTGCCCCAGCGCAAGCTGGTCACCACCGCTGCGGCGGGCTATTCCAGCTACGGCAACCAGATCGGCCTTGCCACCGGCCAGGTGAGCGAGCTGTATCACCCCGGCTACGTGGCCAAGCGCATGGAGATCGGCGCGGTGGTGGGCGCTGCCCCCGCCGCCAACGTCCGGCGTGAGGTGCCCGCCTCCGGCGACATCGTGGTGTTGCTGGGCGGCGCCACCGGCCGCGACGGCTGCGGCGGTGCCACCGGCTCCTCCAAGGCCCACGGCGTCAAGAGCCTGGAGACCTGCGGCGCCGAGGTGCAGAAGGGCAACGCCCCCATCGAGCGCAAGCTGCAGCGTCTGCTGCGCCGGCCGGAGGCCACCCGCCTCATCAAGCGCTGCAACGACTTCGGCGCGGGCGGCGTGAGCGTTGCCATCGGCGAGCTGGCCGACGGCCTTGCCATCGACCTGGACGCCGTGCCCAAGAAGTACGACGGTCTGGACGGCACCGAGCTGGCCATCAGCGAGAGCCAGGAGCGCATGGCCATGGTGCTGGCCCCCGAGGACGTGGAGGCCTTCGTGGCCCTGGCCCACGAGGAGAACCTGGACGCCACCGTGGTGGCCACCGTCACCGAGGAGCCCCGCCTCACCATGACCTGGCGCGGCAAGACCATCGTGGACATCAGCCGCAAGTTCCTGAACTCCAACGGCGCCGAAAAGCACGCCAACGTCCTGGTTTACGACTGCCTGCCCTACGAGCGGGACTGGCAGGGCGACACCTGGGCCGAAAAGATGGAAAATCTCGTCACCGACCTGAACGTCTGCAGCCAGAAGGGCCTTTCCGAGCGGTTTGACTCCACCATCGGCGCGGCCACCGTGCTGATGCCCTTCGGCGGCCGCCGCCAGCTCACCCCGGCCCAGGCCATGGCGGCGAAACTGCCGGTGGACGGCGAGACCACCACCTGCAGCGGCATGGCCTGGGGCTACAACCCCTTCCTGATGGAGAAAAAGCAGTACAGCGGCGCGTATCTGGCGGTCATCGAGAGCGTGGCCAAGCTGGTGGCCAGCGGCTTCGACCACAAAAAGGCTTATCTGACCTTCCAGGAGTACTTCGAGCGCCTGGGCACCGACCCCGAGCGCTGGGGCAAGCCCTTCACCGCCCTGCTGGGCGCGCTGAAGGCCCAGGTGGACCTGGGCATCGCCGCCATCGGCGGCAAGGACAGCATGTCCGGCAGCTTTGAGAAACTGGACGTGCCCCCCACGCTGGTGAGCTTCGCCACCGCCATCGGTACCACCGGCAATGTCATCAGCCCCGAGTTCAAGACCGCGGGCAGCCGGGTGGTCTGGCTGCGCCCGAAATACGACGACCTGCGCCCCGAGCATCACAGCCTGAAAGCGGTGTTCGAGCAGGTGGAGAGCCTCATCGCCGCCGGCAAGGTGCGCTCCGCCTGGACTCCCGGCTACGGCTGCGCCGCCGAGGGCCTGTTCAAGATGTGCCTGGGCAACCGGCTGGGCTTCAAGCTGGCTGACGGCGTGGACCCCGCCGAGCTGTTCAAGCCCGCCTACGGCAGCTTCATACTGGAGCTGACCCGGGACGAGCCGGTGGGCGGCGCCATCGAGCTGGGCACCGTCACCGGAGACTACACCTTCACCCTGGGCGGCGAGGTCATCGGCCTTGACGCGCTGGAGGAGGCCTGGCAGGGCAAGCTGGAGCCGGTGTTCCCCTACCGGGGCAAGGGCGACGAGGTGGAGGAAGTCACATTCACCGCCCCCACCCGCAAGGCCCCGGCCATCGGCGTGGCCAAGCCCAAGGTCATCATTCCCGTGTTCCCCGGCACCAACTGCGAGTACGACACCGCCCGCGCCTTCCGCCGGGCCGGGGCCGAACCCCAGGTGCTTGTCATCAACAACCTCACCCCCGCCGCCGTGGCCGAGAGCTGCGAGGCGCTGGTGAAGGCCATCGATGAAAGCCAGATCGTCATGCTGCCCGGCGGCTTCTCCGGCGGCGACGAGCCGGACGGCAGCGCCAAGTTCATCACCGCCTTCTTCCGGGCCCCCGCCGTCACCGAGGCGGTGCACCGCCTGCTCAAACAGCGGGACGGCCTGATGCTGGGCATCTGCAACGGCTTCCAGGCCCTCATCAAGCTGGGCCTTGTGCCCTTTGGCGAGATTCGCCCCATGGACGAAGGCTGCCCCACCCTCACCTTCAACACCATCGGCCGCCACCAGAGCATGCTGGTGAACACCCGGGTGGCCTCTGACCTCAGCCCCTGGCTCAGCCGCTGCCAGCCCGGCCAGGTGCACACCGTGGCCATCAGCCACGGCGAGGGCCGCTTTGTGGCAAACGACGGGGTGCTGAACGAGCTTTTGAAGAACGGCCAGATCGCCACCCAGTATGTGGACCTTGCTGGCAAGCCCAGCATGGACCTTTCCGCCAACCCCAACGGCAGCGTCTGGGCCATCGAGGGCATTACCAGCCCCGACGGCCGGGTGCTGGGCAAGATGGGCCACACCGAGCGCAGCGGCAACGACCTCTACAAGAACGTGCCGGGCGACAAGTACCAGCCTCTCTTCGAGGGCGGCGTGGACTACTTCCGGCTGTAAGCCGCGCAAAACAGAAAGGGAACGAAGAACACTATGGCAGAACACGACAGATACATTTCCCCCTTCCAGACCCGCTACGCCAGCAAGGAGATGCAGTACATCTTCTCCGACGACAACAAATTCCGTACCTGGCGCAAACTCTGGATCGCCCTGGCCGAGGCCGAGCAGCGGCAGGGCCTTGCCATCACCGACGAGCAGATCGCCCAGCTGAAGGCCCACGCCGACGACATCAACTACGAGGACGCCATCCGCCGGGAGAAGGAGTGCCGTCACGATGTGATGAGCCACGTCTACGCCTACGGCCTGCAGTGCCCGGAGGCCAAGGGCATCATCCATCTGGGCGCCACCAGCTGCTATGTGGGCGACAACACCGACGTCATCGTCATGCGCGAGGCTTTGCAGCTGGTGCGCAAAAAGCTGCTGGGCGTGCTGGGCCTGCTGGCGAAATTCGCCGACGAATACAAGGCCATGCCCTGCCTTGCCTACACCCACGGCCAGCCCGCCCAGCTCACCACGGTGGGCAAGCGGGCCACCCTCTGGGCCAACGAGCTCTATATGGACCTGGAGGAAGTGGACTACCGCATCTCCACCCTGGCCCTGCGGGGCGCGAAGGGCACCACCGGCACCCAGGCCAGCTTTATGGAGCTGTTCGAGGGGGACGAGGAAAAAATCAAGGCCATGGAAGCGGACATCACCGCCGCCATGGGCTTTGACAAGGTGGTTCCGGTGAGCGGCCAGACCTACAGCCGCAAGGTGGACGCGATGGTGCTGAACGCCCTGGCGGGCATCGGCCAGAGTGCCATGAAGCTGGCCACCGACATCCGCCTGCTGGCCAACTTCAAGGAGATGGAGGAGCCCTTCGAGAAGAACCAGATCGGTTCCTCCGCCATGCCCTACAAGCGCAACCCCATGCGCTGCGAGCGGGTGTGCGCCCTGGCCCGTTACCTGATGGTGGACGTGCTGAACCCCGCCTTCACTGCCGGCACCCAGTGGTTCGAGCGCACCCTGGACGACTCCGCCAACAAGCGCATCGCCGTGGCCGAGGCCTTCCTCGCCACCGACTCCATTCTGAATATCCTGCTCAACGTCTGCGACGGGCTGGTGGTCTATCCCAAGGTCATCCGCGCCCGGGTGATGGCCGAGCTGCCCTTCATGGCCAGCGAGAACATCATGATGAAGGCGGTGAAAAAGGGCGGCGACCGTCAGGAGCTCCACGAGCGCCTGCGCCAGCACGCCATCGCCGCGGCGGCCCAGGTCAAGCAGGAGGGCCTTGCCAACGACATGATCCAGCGCATCGAGGCGGACCCCGCCTTCGGCCTCTCCCGTGAGGAGATTGAAGCCGAACTGCGCCCCGAGGCCTTCACCGGCCGCAGCGCCCACCAGGTGGACGAGTTCCTGCGGGACGTGCTGGGCCCGGTGCTGGCGGCGAACCCCGATGCCGCCGGCCAGACCGCCGAGCTGAGCGTCTGATAAAAAACTGCAAAAAACGACGCGCCCCGCAAACGGGGCGCGCCGTTTTTGTTCGGGCCGCGTTGTGTTATAATGAAGAAAAGCGGGGGAGAATGCCCCGAAAGGAGGCCGGGACGATGAACGGCGACGCACTGTGCTTTTTCGACGGCAAGCCGGAGGAATTGGCTCTCTACGAGGCGCTGGAAGCGCGGATATTCTCTGAAATCGAGAACGTGCGGCTCAAGGTGAGCAAAAGCCAAATTTCTTTTTACAGCCGCCGCCTGTTCGCCTGCGTCTCTTTCCTGAGGGCAAAGCGCAAGGCGGAACTGCCCGCCCACTATATCGTCCTCACCCTCGGGCTGGACCGTCCTCTGGACACCCCCCGGGCGGCGGTGGTCACTGAGCCCTACCCCAATCGCTGGACCCACCACTTCGTCCTCTCCCGCAAAGAGGAGATAGACGACGAGCTGATGGGCTGGGTCAAACAGGCGGCGGTCTTTGCCGCTGTTAAGTGAAAAAGCGCCTGGTGCGCCGTATCCCTGCTGCCCTCCTGCACCCTTGATGCCGCTCGGCTCCCTCACACAGCCTCGCCGCCGGAATACCCCCGGCGGCAATTTTTTGCAGAAAAATGGAAAGCACGCTTGACATTTTCGGCGGGTGTGCTATACTCAAATCATGGAAAGCAAACTTTCCATCAGAAGGAGGACGGCCATGAAAAACCGACTGGAAGAACTGCGCAAAGCCCGAGGCCTGCGCCAGGAGGAACTGGCAGACGCGCTGGAGGTGTCCCGCCAGACCATCGGCTCGCTGGAAAACGGGCGCTACAACCCCTCCATCCAGCTGGCCTTCAAGATAGCGCGGTATTTTTCCCTCACCATCGAGGACATTTTTATCTATGAGGAGGAGACAAAATGAAAAAGAACACCCGGAACGTCCTGTTCATTCTTTTGGGCCTGCTGGCCGCGGCGGCGGGGCTGTGGCTGCTGCGCTGCGGAGCGGATCTGGGCGTGGTGTGCACGCTGCCCTACCTCTGCATCGGGGTGGGCTGCGGCCTCTTCGGCCACGGTGCGGGGGAGCTGCTGGCGGCCCGGGCCGTCCAGGGGGACCCGGCGCTGCAAAAAAGGCTGGAAGTGGAGCGCGCCGACGAGCGCAACCGGGCCATTGCCGACCGGGCCAAGGGAAAAGCCTTCGACCAAATGACCTTTGTTTACGGCGCGCTGATGCTCACCTTCGCGCTGATGCAGGTGGAACTGGCGGCGGTGCTGCTGCTGGTGGCGGCCTATCTCTTCGTGGAGTTCAGCGCCGTTTACTACCGGTGCAAACTGGAAAAGCAGATGTGACGCGCAAGAAAAAGGCCGCGGGGGAGACCCCGCGGCCTTTTTTGCGCACAAAGGGCAAAAATTCCCGGCGGACAGGCCAAACGGGGAAGAAATGTGCTATAATCAGTCACATACACATTTCACCGGAAAGGGGACTTCTGCCATGCGCGATCTGCGCCGAATGGACCGAAAACTCAGCGAGGAGGACGCGCTCACCGTTCTGCGGGACTGCGAATACGGCTTTCTTTGCACGGTAAACGAGGACGGCAGCCCCTACGCGGTGCCCATGTGCGCCGCGCTGGTGGGCCGCACCATCTACTTCCACTGCGCCCGGGCGGGTCAGAAGCTGGAAAACCTCACCGCCCGGCCCCGGGCCTGCTTCTCCTGTGTGCTCTACGCCGAGAACCAGCCCAGCAAGTTTACCTATGTCTACGCCAGCTGCGTGGCCGAGGGCAATGTGCGCCTTGTCACCGACGAGGCCGAGCGCCAGGCGGGCATGCGGGCCATCTGCGAAAAGTATTCCGGCGACTGGATGGACGGCCCCGAACACGAGCGGGCCATGCGGGGCATGCCGGCGGTGGTGATGCTGGCCATGGAGGTGGACGCCTTCCAGGGCAAGGGCAACAAGGGCCGTCTTGTGGAGGGTATGTAACGTGCGGCTGGACAAATTCGTGGCGGACGCCGCCCAGCTCACCCGTTCCGCGGCCCGGGGCCTCATCGCCAAAGGTCGGGTCACGGTGAACGGGCAGGTCTGCAAAAAAGCGGACTTTCCCATCAAAGAGGGGGATGCCGTCTGTGCCGACGGCAAATCCCTGGCCAGCGAGGAATATGTATATATCATGCTGAACAAGCCCGCCGGCGTGGTCAGCGCCAGCACCGACGGCCGGGACAAAACGGTGGTGGACCTTTTGGGCGGGGCCTTTCCCCGGCGGCAGCTCTTTCCCGCCGGCCGGCTGGACAAGACCAGCACCGGTTTTGTGCTGCTCACCGACGACGGCGCTTTCGCCCACGACATTCTGGCCCCGAAGCGCCATGTGCCCAAGACCTACCGGGTGGTGCTGGACGCCCCCGTCACCCAGGCGATGGTGGAGGCCTTCGCCGCCGGCGTCACCCTGGCGGACGGCCAGACCATGCAGCCGGCGCTGCTGATCCCGGACGAGGCCGACCCCTTCGCCGCCACCGTGGTGCTGCGGCAGGGAGTCTACCACC
Organism: Candidatus Allofournierella merdipullorum; assembly: GCF_048426865.1. Taxonomy (NCBI): domain Bacteria; kingdom Bacillati; phylum Bacillota; class Clostridia; order Eubacteriales; family Oscillospiraceae; genus Allofournierella; species Candidatus Allofournierella merdipullorum. The sequence goes on along the minus strand of NZ_DBFNWJ010000002.1, from coordinate 23,895 downwards.
AGATCAAGCGGATGTTCGGCGTTCTGGATGTGGGCGTGAACGGGCTGCACCGCACCGCCATCGGCGGCCTTTCGCTGGACGAGAGCCTTGCGCCGGGCGCCTGGCGGCTCATCACGCCGGAAGAAAAGGCCCTGCTGACGACAAGAGAATAAAGCTGAAAAGCGGCCCGGGAGGCCGCTTTTCAAACTTTTTTCAAAGAACCGTCACATTTATATAATAGGATAAAAAAGGTGCCATAGCGCCCCTTTTTGACCCAAAACTCAAAATTACACAATAAATGGCATTTTTTTTGCCCGAAATATGTTGCAAAAGTAAATTCCATTGTGTAATATATACACAGACGTTGTTTGTAATTGTTCAAAATCACAAACGCAGCCGCGAGGCTTATCATCGAATACAAAAAAGGGGAGCATTTCTATGGCGAACAGAGTATTTCAGGGCGTCGTGTACCAGATGAAGGACGCCATTGGGCGTACGGTGGGCGTCGTGGACGAGACCGGCACCGTCATTTCCTGCTCGGATCTGAACATGATCGGCGAAGTGCGGGACGGCTTTGCCGCTGAGCGCCTTTCCGGCGACAGCTTCCAGTGCGGCGGCTGCACCTACCATCAGTTCAGCTCCAACAAACACAACGACTACGCTGTGTATGTGGAGGGCACCGACGAGACCGCCGGCCAGTTCGCCAGCCTGATGGCCATCAGCCTGCAGAGCATCAAGCAGTACCACGACGAGAAGTTCGACAAAGCCAACTTCATCAAGAACGTGGTGCTGGACAACATCCTCCCCGGCGACATCTACGCCAAGGCCCGGGAGCTGCACTTTGCCACCGACGTGTCCCGCGTGGTGCTGCTCATCCGCGTGACCTCCGGCACCGATATCTCCGCCTACGACGTGGTCAGCGGCCTGTTCCCGGACAAGCAGAAGGACTTCGTGTTCAACATCAGCGAGACCGACACCGTTCTGGTGAAGGAGATCCGCCGCGGCATCGACCAGCGGGACATCGAAAAGCTGGCCGCCTCCATTGTGGACACCCTCTCCGGCGAGCACTACATAAAGGCGGTGGTGGGCATCGGCACCCCCATCGGCAACGTGAAGGACCTGGCCACCAGCTTCAAAGAGGCTCAGGTGGCCATGGAAGTGGGCAAGGTGTTCGACACCGAGCAGTCCATCATCAGCTACGATCACCTGGGCATCGCCCGCCTGATCTACCAGCTGCCCACCACCCTGTGCGAGATGTTCCTGCGGGAAGTGTTCAAGCAGGGCAGCATCGAGAGCCTGGACGCCGAGACCCTGTTCACCATCCAGCGCTTCTTCGAGAACAACCTCAACGTCTCCGAGACCAGCCGCGGCCTGTTCGTGCACCGCAACACCCTGGTCTACCGTCTGGAGAAGATCAAGAAGCTCACCGGCCTGGATCTGCGCGAGTTCGACGACGCCATCGTGTTCAAAGTGGCGCTGATGGTCAAGAAGTACCTGAGCGCCAACCCGGCCAAGTATTGATCGCCGCGCTTTTTGCGCCCGCTATGCAATGATGGGGCCCTGCCCCGCGTTTAAAGAACAGAGCCACGCGCCAGCAGGCAGCCGGTCGCCCACCGTGACCGGCTGTTTTGCGCCCCGCGCCACACCACTGAGCAGAGGTATCCCAATGATCGTTTTTGACAATGTCACCAAGGTGTATCCCGGCGGGAACACCGCCCTGAAGAATGTCAGCCTGCACATCCGCAAGGGCGAATTCGTGTTCGTGCTGGGCCACTCCGGCGCGGGCAAATCCACCTTTCTGAAACTTATCCTCCGGGAGGAGAAGGCCACCAGCGGCCATGTTCTGGTGGACGGCAAGGACCTCTCCCGCTTAAAGGAGCGGGAGGTGCCCTATCTGCGCCGCAACATGGGCGTGGTGTTCCAGGACTTCCGCCTCATCCCCTCCATGACCGCCTACGAGAACGTGGCCTTCGCCATGCGGGTGACCAACATCCCCGAAAAGAAGATCGTGGCCCGGGTGCCCTATGTGTTCAACCTGGTGGGGCTTTCCGGCAAGATGGACAAATACCCGGACGAGCTCTCCGGCGGCGAGCAGCAGCGGGTGGCGCTGGCCCGTGCGCTGGTGCACAGCCCCCAGCTCATCATCGCCGACGAGCCCACCGGCAACATCGACCCGGAACTGAGCGTGGAGATGATGGGCCTGCTCAGCGCCATCAACTCGGTGGGCATCACCGTGGTGGTGGTCACTCATGAGCACGAGCTGGCCCGCCGCTTCAGCAAGCGGGTCATCCGCATCGACCACGGCAACGTGGTGGGCGATACCGCCGAGTCGCCGTTGGGGGAGGTGCTGCTGTGAACTGGTCCAGTTTCAAGTATCTGGCCCGCCAGGGCCTGCACAGCATGGTCAAGAACCGGCTGATGAGCGTCGCCAGCATCGGCGTGCTCACCGTCTGCCTGCTCATCACCGGCGTGGCCGGCCTGTTCACCCTCAACGTGGGCAGCCTGATGGATTATCTGGGCAGCCAGAACGAGACGGTGGTCTATCTGAAAGAAGACCTCACCGAAGAAGGCCTTGCCGCGGTGGATTCCGCCCTGCGCAGCATCAGCGGCCTGCGGGAGGTCACCTATGTCTCCAAGGACGAGGCCCTGGAGCGCATGAAGGAGAGCATGGGCGAGAGCGCCTATCTCTTTGACGTGTTCGAGGGCAGCGAGAACCCCTTCTACGCCAACTACCGTGTGGTGCTGGACGACGTGAGCGACCTGCCCGAGATCATGCCTCAGCTGGAGGCCATCGAGGGCGTGGAGTCGGTGGGCGCGCCCATGCAGCTCAGTGAGATGTTCACCAGCGTCCACCAGGGCGTCAGCCTGGTGTGCATCGTGCTGGTGGCAGTGCTGGGCTTCGTCAGTGTGGTAGTCATCAGCAACACCATCCGCCTGACCGTGTTCGCCCGCCGCAAAGAGATCAACATCATGAAGTACGTGGGCGCAACCAACGGCTTCATCCGTCTGCCCTTCTTCGTGGAGGGCGTCACCGTGGGCCTCATCGCGGGCGTCATCTCCACCGTGCTGGTGCTGGGCGCCTATCAGCTGCTGCTGATCTACGCCGTGGAGCTGCCCGGCTTCTGGGGCAGCCTGCTGGGCGGCACGCTGATGCCGCTGTCCAAGGTGTGGTATCTGGTGCTGGGCGGCTTTTTGGCCTTCGGCATGCTCATCGGCAGCCTGGGCACCGCCAGCTCCATCCGCAAATATCTGAAAGTCTGACCGCTTTTTCACAACAGGGGAGGTACCGCCATGAAGCGAATCAAACCCGCGCTGCGCCGCATCATCTGCGGATTGCTGGCGGCATCGATGCTGGCTGCGACGGCCGCTGCGGACTACAAGAGCGAGTGGGAACAGGCCGAGAAGGAACTGGCCGCGGAAAAAGAAAAATACGAGCAGATCGAGAACAACAAGGATAAAGCCCAGGCCCAGAAGCAGAGCCTGAAAAACCAGCAGACCATCATTCTGGATCAGATCGCCCAGGCCATGGAGCAGATCGACCAGAAGAACGTGGAGATCATGAACCAGGAGCAGGTCATCGCCGAAAAGCAGGCGGACATCGACCAGCGCTGGGGCGATTTCAAGGAGCGGATGCAGGCCATGCAGGTCATGCACGACTCCGGCGCGGTGGCCATGATCACCAGCGCCCAGAGCCTTTATGACCTGCTCACCTTCTCCACCACCCTGCAGCAGATCAGCCAGAAGGACACCGAAGTCCTGGAGGAAATGAACGCCCAGAAGGCGGAGCTGGAGGCGGAAAAGCAGGAGCTGGAACAGGCCAAGGCCGATCTGGAGAGCGCCAAGGCCGCCCTGGACGAGAAGTCCGGTCAGCTCAGCGCCAACATCCAGGCCCAGGACGCCACCATCAGCAAGCTGGACGCCGACGCAAAGGCGCAGGAGCAGGTGGTAGCGGAAAAACAGAAGCTGGCCGACGCGGCCGAAGCTGCCTATGAACAGTGGGTGCGTGAGAACGCATCTTCCGGCAGCGGCACCTGCGCCGAGGGCTTCATCTGGCCGCTGCCCTCGGCGGGCCGCGTGACCACCGAGTTCGGCGCAAGCCAGAACGTGAACGGCATCATCAGCACCGGCCATAAGGGCATCGACATCGCCATCGCCGGCGGCACCCCCATCTATGCCGCCCACAACGGCACCGTGGCGGCCACCACCGGCCACTCCAGCTACGGCAACGTGGTCATGATCGACAACGGCGACGGCATCACCACCCTCTACGCCCACATGCAGTCGGCGGCCATCGTCGGCGTGGGCCAGACGGTGACCCAGGGCCAGGTGATCGGCTATGTGGGCTCCACCGGCAATTCCACCGGCAACCATCTGCACTTTGAGGTGCGGGTGAACGGGGTGTGTCAGAACCCCCGCAACTATATCAGTCCCCCGTGACGGGAGGGAGGAAGACCCCAATGAATCATAAACCCTTTGTGCGCATCGTCTGCCTGGTGATCGCGGCCTTGATGACCGTTTCGGTGCTCAGCACCGTCATTTTCCAGCTGGCATACGGATTCTGACCCGGAAGGAGTGCCCATGAACAAGAAAATCAGCGTCAGCCTGGCGCTTACCATTGCCATCATCGCCATGACGGTCACCTTCTCGGTGACCATGATTCTGGCGCGGCAGATCTTCGACCAGACCATCCCCTCGGTGCAGGAGAAGGAGAGCATGTACTCCAAGCTGGCGGAGCTGGATAAATATGTGCGCGCCAACTACTATGGCGACATCCAGGATGCCACCCTCTTCGACATGATCAGCTACGGCTACGTCCTGGGCACCGGCGACCGCAACGCCACCTACTACACCGCCAAGCAGTACACCGAGCTGCTGGAAGTGCAAAGCGGCAACATCGTGGGCGTGGGCGTGGATGTGGTGAAGGACACCTCCGGCTACGCGCGCATCACCCAGGTTTACGCCGGCAGCCCCGCCGAGGAGCTGGGCCTGCAGGTGGGCGGCTTCATCACCGCCATCGACGGCGCCGACGTGAAAAACCTCACCCGCGACAACGTGCTCACCCGCCTGCAGGGCGAGAGCGGAACCCAGGTGGCCCTGAGCTACATGTCGCCGGATTCCGAGACGATGGAATACACCGTCATCCGCAGCAAATACGTCATTCCCAGCGTGGAGTACCAGATGATGGAGGACTCCATCGGCTACATCAAGATCATCCAGTTCGACTCCACCACCATCACCCAGTTCAGCAAGGCGGTGAACGACCTTACCGGCCAGGGCGCCACGGCGCTGGTTTTTGACGTGCGCGGCAACGCCGGCGGTCTGCTCAGCGCGGCGGTGGACTGCATCGACCTGCTGGTGCCCAAGGGGGACATCGTCTGGGCCGAGTACAAGACCGGCGAGCGCACCCTGATGGGCGAGAGCGATGAGTCCAGCGTGGACCTGCCCATGGTGGTCCTGGTGGACGGCCAGACCGCCAGCAGCGCCGAGCTGTTCGCTGAGAGCCTGCGCCAGTTCTCCGGCGCCCAGCTGGTGGGCCAGAAGACCTACGGCAAGGGCACCATCCAGGCGGAACCCCACCGCATGAGCGACGGCAGCGCCGTGGTCATCACGGTGGCCAAGATGATCACCGCCAACGGTGAGAGCTTTGACGGCACCGGCCTTGCCGTGGACATCGAGGTTGCCCCCGGCACCAACACCGACGCCGGCGCGCCGCTGACCAGCGACCCGCAGGTGAGCCGTGCTTTGGCGGCGGCCAAGCTGCTCACCGGCGCTTCTTCCGGCAGTGAGAGCACTTCCACGGGCGATTCCGCCCCCGCGTCGGACAGCACTGCGGAGGGAACTGCCTCTGCGGCTTCCGGCGAAGAGTAAGCATTTTGACAGGGCAGCGACCCGCCCAAGGGGCGCTGCCCTGATTTTTTCAGAAAGGCAGGCTTTTTATGCCCAACCTCACCGATCTGTCCACCATCCGCGATCTGTGCGCGCGGTATGATTTTGCCCTCTCCAAGGGCTTTGGCCAGAACTTCATCGTCAACCCCGGCGTCTGCCCCAAGATCGTGGAGGCCGCCGGCATCGACAAGGACTGGGGCGTGCTGGAGGTCGGCCCCGGCGTGGGCGTGCTCACCAAGGAGCTGGCCCTGCGGGCGAAGAAGGTTGTAGCGGTGGAGGTGGACAAACGTCTGCCGCCCCTGCTGGCAGAGACGCTGGCCGAATTCGACAATGTGGAAATTGTCCTTGAGGATATACTGAAAGTAGATATCGCGGGGCTCATCCGGGAAAAATTCCCCGGCATGCCGGTGGCGGTGTGCGCCAATCTGCCCTACTATATCACCAGCCCCATCCTGATGCGCCTTTTGGAGGAAAAGCTGCCCATCCGCCACATCACGGTGATGGTGCAGAAGGAGGCCGCCCAGCGCATTACCGCCGCCCCGGGCAGCCGGGAGGCGGGGGCCATCAGCTACGCGGTGGCCTATTATGCCCAGCCGCGGATGCTGTTCAGCGTTCAGCCGGGCAGCTTTTACCCGCCGCCGAAGGTCACCAGCGCAGTGATCCAGCTGGCGGTGCGTCCCACTCCTGCGGTGGAAACGCCGGACGAGGCGGGCTTTTTCCGGCTCATCCGGGCAGCCTTCAGCCAGCGGCGCAAAACGGCGGCAAACTCGGTCAGCAGCGCGCTGGGCGTGCCCAAGGCCGCGGTGGCCGTGGCGCTGGAGGCGGCGGGCCTGCCCGCTACGGCCCGGCCGGAGCAGCTGACGCTGGAGGATTTCTGCCGCCTGCAGCAGCAGATGGCGGCGCTGGAGGCTTAAAGCACCGGGGCCAAAAAGCCCTTGCCCCGGCGGCGTAGTTTTGTTATAATGTCCTTACGGCGTTTTTTGCGCCGTTCTGAGCCGGCATAGCACAGCTGGTAGTGCAGCTGATTTGTAATCAGCAGGTCGGGGGTTCGAATCCGTCTGCCGGCTCCACGTCGGAGCAAAGTTCGCTTTGCTCCGGCGCTTTTTTATGCTTTCAGCACAAAAAAGCGCCATCCACTCGCTCCCTTGCTCCTCCTTCTCCCCATGAAACTTTGCTTCGCAAACTTTCGCGGGGGCCCCGGCCGCCCCGTGGGCGGCAAAGTGCAAGCGGCGTATCGCTTGCGACGAGTTTTTTGTTTCACAAAAAGCTCATCGCGCGCTCACTCTGCTGCTCCTCGTTTCCCCACGAAACTTTGCTTCGCAAATTTTCGCGGGGGCCTCAGCCGCCTTGCAGGCGGCCATGCGGGGGCGGCGTGTCGCTTGCCGCGCGTCGCCTTCATTTCGCCGCTTGTTTCTTGACAAAAGGCGGGGGATATGCTATGCTGTTTCGCAAATCATACGAAAGGGAAGCGTGACGCGTAAAAGCCATGGACGACGGCGACAGTACCGGCGAAGAAAACCCTCCTCTGTTTCACATATTGCATTTTATCGGACATAGCCTGTGCCTGCGAGAGTAGGCGCCGGGCAATGTCCGTTTGTGTTTTTATGTGAATGTTCTCAAGGAGGACCATATTTTGAAAGATTCTCTTGTTCTCATGCTTTTGCTTCAGGCGGCGCTGATCGGCCTCAACGCTGTGTTTGCCTGCGCCGAGATCGCCGTCATCTCCATGAACGACACCCGGCTGGCCCGGCTGGCCGCCTCCGGCGACAAGCGGGCCGTGCGCCTCGCCCGGCTCACCAGCCAGCCTGCCCGCTTCCTGGCCACCATCCAGGTGGCCATCACCCTGTCCGGCTTTCTGGGCAGCGCCTTTGCGGCGGAAAACTTTTCCGACGGCCTGGTGGACTGGCTGCTGAGCCTGGGCGTTCCGGTGCCCGCCGCCACCCTGGACGCCGCCGCGGTGGTGATCATCACGCTGGTGCTCTCCTACTTCACGCTGGTTTTCGGCGAATTGGTGCCCAAGCGTCTGGCTATGCGCAAGGCAGAGCCCCTGGCTCTGGGCATGTCCGCGCTGCTCTGCGCCATCGCCCGGCTGTGCGCGCCGCTGGTCTGGCTGCTCACCGCCTCCACCAACGCCGTGCTTCGCTTGCTGGGCGTGGACCCCAATGCCCACGAGGAGACCGTCAGCGAGGAAGAGATCCGCATGATGGTGGACGCGGGCAGCGAGAAGGGCGTCATCGACCGCAGCGAAAAGGAGTTCATCCAGAACGTGTTCGAGTTCGACGACCGCACCGCCGGCGAGATCGCCACCCACCGCACCGAGGTGCAGCTGCTGCGCATGGAGGAGGGGGAAGATGCGTGGGACCGCGCCATCCGCAGCGGCCGCCACAGCCTGTATCCCGTCTGCGAGGGCAGCGCCGACAACGTGGTGGGCGTGCTGAACGCCCGGGACTACCTCTGTCTGGAGGACAAAAGCCGTGCCGCCGTGATGACCGGTGCGGTGCGCCCCGCCTATTTCGTGCCGGAGTGCGTGGGGGCGGACGTGCTGTTCCGCAACATGAAGCGCACCCGGAACACCATGGCGGTGGTGCTGGACGAGTACGGCGGCCTGGAGGGCATCGTGACCATGAACGACCTGCTGGAACAGCTGGTGGGCGAATTGGACGGTGACGAGGAGACCCCGCCGGTGCAGGCGGCGGGCCCGGGCGTCTGGCAGGTGCGGGGCGACGCGGAACTCACCGAAGTGGCCGCGGCGCTGGACATGCCCCTGCCCTGCGATGAATACGAGACCTTCAACGGCCTGGTGCTGGGTGCGCTGGGTTCCATCCCGCCCGACGGATCCACGCTGGAGGTGGAGACGGCCGGCCTGACGATCCGCGTCACCGAGCTGCGTTCCCATCAGGTAAAGACCGCGCTGGTGCGCCGCGCTCCGGAGCCGGAAACCGACAGCTGAACAATGCCGCCGCCCCCGATGACGGGGCGGCGGCGTTTTTTCGAAGGCCTTTCAAAAGAGAAAAAGGTGTATTGTAATGAAGTAAAATGCGGTCGAGAGACTGTTTTTGCGGAAAACAAGGGAAAAGAGGAATCATTTATGGAAGAGACAATGGCGGCAGCGCCGCAGCAGGTGCAGAAGAAGACCGGCTTTTGGAAAACGATGCTGGAAACGCTCAAGACCAGCCTTGCCCCCACGGCCATCATGGCGGTGTTCTGGCTGGTGCTCAGCTGGGCGAAAGCCGCGGGCATCCAGTGGGCCATTCTGTGGCCCTTCCAGTTCCTCACCGGCGCGCTGGCCGGCATGGAGGGCAGCGCTTTAGGCGGTACCATCGGCAAAGCCATCCTGCTGGTGTGCTTTAACAGCCTGTTCCGGGGCCTTTTGATGCACCGCAAGTGGGACGGCCGCCGCCGGGACAACGTGAAAAGCGAGCTGAAAGCCCAGACCAAGGCCCAGCTGTTCGCCCGCATCCCCCAGTATTCCAACCTCAAGCTGCTCTGGAAGGACCGCTCCCCCCACATGCTGGCGGCGGGCCTTTGGGGCAGCGCGGCTGCGTTGGCGGCCTATCCCTTCCTCACCGGCGACGGCAGCGCGGTGAACAGCATGGTCTGCGTGGCGCTGTTCCTGACCATCGGCGGCCAGATTGCCCGTCAGCGGGGCCTGCTCATCACCCTGCTCAATATCCTGCTGGCCAAAAAGGCCCTGCGCACGGTGAACCGCGGCGTGATCGACCGCGTCTTTGCCGGCTTCGCCGTGGGCATGGCGGCGGCGGTGCCCCTGTCTCTCACCAAAAACCTGAGTGTGACCTTCCTGTGGCCCCTGCTGGCCCGGGGCCTGCCCATCCTGCTGGCGCTGCTGGGCATTTTCTGCCTTGTGCGGCCCCGGCTGGCCGCGGCAAAGGCGAAAAAGGCAGCGGCCGCTGCAGGCGGCGGGGAGGCGCAGGGCAAATGAACAAGAAACTCATTCGGCGCGCACTGGCCTTGGCCGGCGCAGCCTCGCTGTGTCTTGCCTGTGCCGCACCGGTGTTCGCGGCGGATTTTGAAGAACCCCTCCGGGAGATTCACTTGTCCGTGTCCGAAGGAAACGGGTATTACAGCAATCGGATCGGAACAGCAGAAGGAGTTTGGAAGGATTCGCTTCTTTTGAAGGCGGGAGAAAGCTTGGACTTTGTCTGCGAAAGCACCTACAGTATTTCTGAATTTGGTCAAGCCAGGAATGGATTGAACTCAAAATTCTGTTATTTGTCATCCGACGGAGGCACAGCCCCCTTCCCGCATCAGTTCGCCGGGCCGATCATTCTTGGGGTAAGTGAAGATTCAGTTATATTCGGAAAGTTTGTTCCCGACACAGAGATGAAACAGACGGTCCGTTTTTCCAACTTCAAATTGGGGCCAGAGAGTACAGTCAAAAACACGCAAGGGCTCGAGTATGTGTACGCCGAGATTCAGACGGATATTGAGGTCGAGATCACAGCTGTGTTGCAGGCAATAGCGGAGATCCCAGCGCCGGATCTGATCATGCAGGACGGTGTGGCGCTTTTCCCGGATGAGGCGGCGGCTACCACCTACCGGGAACTGGCGAAGAATGCGCTGGATGCGCCTGCATCGCAGCTCCAAAATCCGACCGAAGCGGTTTATCGCTATTCTTGCAGCGCAAACTGGTGTCCCGCAACATCTTATATTCTTCACGAGACGAAGGATCTCACCTGTTATTTACCCACGAGAACTACCTACGAATTCCAAGGGGAGACCATAGTATATCAGGCGCAGTGGGAATATGCGGGGAACAGCAATTCGTTGCTGGGAATGCAGGAATATGTGCCCTTTGATGAATACGGCGGTGTAGAACTGATTGGTATTGACTGGCTTCCCACGGGTTTGGGAGGCTCAAAGTCCTCCGCCACCCGCACCGTGGCCACCACCGCAGGCGCGGCGGCGCTGGGCCTGGGCGGCGGCGCGGTGCTGAACGGAATGTCCACCGCGTTGGAGAACACCCCCTTCGCCAGGCGCCGGGAGGACTTTGAGGACCCGGACGTTCCCGATGATACCCCCGACCTGCCCGAAGAGGATACCCCTGCGGTGTCGGTCAGCTTCTACCGACCTTTCGACGACCTGGTGAACACCAAAGGCGCGGCGGTGGATATCCAGCTCACCGTAAACGGCGGCGAAGGGCTGCACTGGAATTATCTGCCCACCGCCATCTGCCCCGAGGGGCTGAAAGCGGTGATCCCGGCGGTAGTGGGTTCTTCCAACACGGCCACGCTGGTGCTGAACCTCACCGGCGCGGCGATGAAAAAACCTCACATCCCCGTGTTCATCACGGTGGTGGCCTGGGCCGCGGGCGCGGACGGGCGTATGCTCAAGACCACCGGCACCATGGAGCTGCAGCTCCACCGCCCCGGCCTGGAGGCCGAGCGCACGGCGGACGGCAGGTTGAAAGTGACCCTCTACGCCGACGGCAACCTGGACGGCGTGGCGGAAAAGGTGGTTTTGAAGCCCCAGCAGTACACCTGCACCGAAGAGGCCGACGGTACGCTGGCCATCGAGGCGAAGCCTCCCTACAAGGGCAGCTGCCGCCTGCAAGCAGGGGAGTAAACAGAACAAAAAGAGGGCCCGCCGCGAAAGCGGCGGGCCCTCTTTTTGCGTGACAGGCTCAGAACGGATCGTCCTCGGTGTCGTACACCGGGATATAATCGGGCCGGGTCTCCCGCAGCAGGGCCAGGCCGAAGATCACGGCCCCGGCGGCCAGCAAAAGCATCACCAGTTTGCCAAGCAGTTTCATGAAACGCGACCTCCTTTTGTATCGAAAGCGGACGGTGTGCCGCCCGCTGTTTCAGCGTTGTCCTTCTTTTAAATAGTATACCACATTCCCGTCCGTTTGTGCAAACAGTTTTTGCGCCGTCAAAAAGGGAAAAAATGGCGTAAAACCGGGCGTGAAAACCCGCCGGGAACGGTTGACTTGGGAAAGAAAGATGCTAAAATAAAAATAATGGGCATTTTGTGGCCGCCAGCCGGGCGGCGCGGTGTCCGAGACCAACAGAAATGGGGGATCGTTCAACTTATGTTGAAAAAGCTAAAGCGCGCGGCGCTGGGCGCCCGCGTCCCGCATGAGAAAGGAACTGCCGGGATGGAAACGGTCAAGATGCCCGTTCCCACCAAGGTCGTTCTTCCCATGCAGCAGCACATCGGCGCGCCCTGCACGCCGGTGGTGAAGAAGGGCGACACCGTGCAGGTGGGCACCCTTGTGGGCCAGGCCGGCGGTTTCGTCAGCGCCAACATCTACTCCGGTGTGTCCGGCACGGTCACCGGTGTGGACAGCGTGCGTCTGTCCAACGGCAGCTTCTGCCAGGCCGTGACCATCCAGCCCGATGGGCTGCAGACCGTTGACCCGGCGGTGAAACCGCCCGTCGTGACCGACAAGGAAAGCCTGATCGCTGCGGTGCAGGCCTGCGGCCTTGTGGGTCTGGGCGGCGCCGGCTTCCCCACCGCGGTGAAGCTGAGCCCCAAGACTCCGGTGGACACCCTGGTCATCAACGGCGCCGAGTGCGAGCCGTACCTGACCGCCGACGCCCGGGAGTTCCTGGAGGACAGCGAGACCGTGATGAGCGGTATCGAGGCCGTGATGAAGTACCTGGACATCAAAAAGTGCATCATCGGCATCGAGCGCAACAAGCCCGAGTGCATCGACCTGATGTGCAGCCTGGCCAAGGGCGTGGCCGGCGTGGAGGTCAAGCCTCTGCCCAGCCGCTATCCCCAGGGCGCTGAGAAGGTGCTCATCGAGTCCGCCACCGGCCGCGAGGTGCCTCGGGGCGGTCTGCCTGCCGACGCGGGCGTGATCGTGCTGAACGTCACCACTGTGTCCACCATCGGCAAGTACCTGGCCACCGGCATGCCGCTGGTCACCCGCCGCATGACCGTGGACGGCGACGCTGTCAAGGAGCCCAAGAACGTGGAAGTCATCGTGGGCACCCCCCTCCAGGAGGTGCTGGATTTCTGCGGCGTGAAAGAGGGCGTGACCGTTGGCAAGATGATCATGGGCGGCCCCATGATGGGCGTTGCCGTTGCCGACCCCGCCACCCCTGTGCTGAAGCAGAACAACGGCCTGCTGGTGTTCAGCGAGGCGAAGGCCACCCTGCCCGCGCCTCAGCCCTGCATCCGCTGCGGCCGCTGCATCGACGCCTGCCCCATGGGCCTGGAGCCGGTGCGCATCGCCGGCGCCTTCACCAAGAAGGACGCCGCCGCGCTGGACAAGCTGTGCATCGACCTGTGCATGCTGTGCGGCAGCTGCAGCTATGTCTGCCCGGCCAAGCGGCCTGTCACCCAGACCATGAGCCTGGCCAAGGATTTTGCCAAGAAGGAGGCGAACAAGTAATATGGAAAACCGTCTGAAAGTTACCGCCTCTCCTCACATTCAGGATAACTCCAGCACCCGCAAGCTGATGCTGAACGTGATCATCGCGCTGCTGCCCTGCGTGGTGGCCAGCACCATCATCTTCGGCGCCCGCACCCTGCTGGTGTGCGGCGTGACTGTGGCGGCCAGCGTGCTGTTCGAGTATCTGTATTGCCATCTGATGAAGAAGCCCAACCCGGTGGGAGACCTGTCCGCCGTGGTCACCGGCCTGATCCTGGCGCTGAACATGCCTGTGTCCATGCCCCTGTGGATCGCCATCGTGGGCGCCTTCATCGCCATCGTCATCACCAAGCAGCTGTTCGGCGGCCTGGGCATGAACTTTGCCAACCCCGCTCTGGTGGCCCGCATCGTTCTGTTCACCGGTTTTGCCAGCCGCATGACCGCTTGGGTCTACCCCGCCAAGGCCACCCGCACCCTCACCATGATGGGCGTTGACGCCGCCACCGGCGCCACCCCCCTGCAGGTGGAAGGCGGCGTGGGCAAGTACCCGCTGATGGACCTGTTCATGGGCGTGCACGGCGGCGTTATGGGCGAGACCTGCGCCCTGGCCATCCTCATCGGCCTGGCCTGGCTGCTCATCACCCGCACCATCACCGCCACCATCCCCGTTGCCTATGTGGGCAGCTACGCTCTGTTCAGCTTCCTGCTGAATGTGGGCGAGCTGGGCGCTGCCGACGCCGGCATGCTGGTGCTGCACGAAGTGCTGGCCGGCGGCCTGCTGTTCGGCGCGGTCTTCATGGCCACCGACTACGTCACCAGCCCCTTCACCTTTGTGGGCAAGATCGTCTTCGGCATCGGCCTGGGCCTTGTCACCTTCGGCATCCGGGCCTTCGGCAGCATGCCCGAGGGCGTTTCCTACGCCATCCTGTTCATGAACCTGCTGGTGCCCTACATCAATGATCTGGCCCATCAGGTGCCCCTGGGCTACAAAAAACACAAGAAAGGGGCGAAAGCGGCATGAAAGGCAAGACCTGGAACGATATCGTGAAACCCATCGTGGTGCTGGTGGTCATCTGTCTGGTGGCCAGCGCCGCCCTGGCGGGCGTGAACCAAGTGACCGCCCCCATCATCGCCGAGCAGCAGGAAGCTGCCGCCAACGCGGCCTATCTGGCAGTTCTGCCCGAGGCCGACGGATTTGAAGAAGTGACCGACTTCGCCACCACCAACGTGCAGAGCGTGCTGAAGGCCACCAACGACGCCGGCTGGGTCATCAAGGCCAGCGCCAAGGGCTTCGGCGGCGACGTGCCCGTGGTCGTGGGCTTTGACGCGGGAGGCGCCATCGTGGGCATCCAGTTCATGGAGAACTCCGAGACCGCCGGTTACGGCCAGAAGCTGGTGGACGGCAGTGAGGACGGCATCGCCTTCACCCAGCAGTTCATCGGCATGACCGAGGCGCCCGTGGTGGGCACCAACATCGACGCCATCTCCGGCGCCACCGTTTCTTCCAAGGCTGCCGCTTCCGCGGTGACCACCGCCATCAACTGCTTCAACGAAGTGGCTCTGGGCCAGGAGGCCGTCATCGACGAGGGCCCCGTTACCCTGAGCCCTGAGGAAGTGCGCGCCATGCTGGCGCCGAACGCCACCCTGACCCAGATCGACGCTCCCGAAGGCCTGACCGAGGCTTGGCAGGGCGACGACGGCAGCTACGTGCTGTACGCTGAGGACAAGGGCTGGGAGTACGCCACCAGCCCGATGACCATCGCTGTGGGCTTTGACGCCAACGGCGTCATCACCGGTGTGTGGGTGGACGCTTCCACCCAGACCGCCGGCATCGGCGACGTGGCCGCCGGCGAGGACTACCTGGGCCAGTACACCGGCATCGCTGACGAGGCCGGCCTGGATGGCGTGGATACCGTGGCCGGTTCCACCCAGTCCACCGTGGGCGTGAAGAAGGCTGTGCGCAAGTGCGTGCAGGCCATCGCCGCGCTGAACCCGAACGCCGGCGCCGGCGCCGCCACCAGCGTGCCCGCCGACAGCTCTGCTGCCACCAGCGAGGCCGCTACCAGCGCCGCCGCTTCCGCCAGCGAGGCTACCTCCGCCAGCGAGGCCACCTCCACCAGCGAGGCCGCCAGCGCCTCGTCTGCGTCTTGAGAAAGGAGGCTGTTTGACCAATGAAAAAGATCCAGATCTTTACCAACGGCCTCGTGAAGGAGAACCCGGTGCTGCGCCTTGTGCTGGGCACCTGCCCCACCCTGGCCGTCACCACCGCCGTGTCCAACGGCATCGGCATGGGCATTGCGGCTACCTTCGTGCTGTTCTGCTCCAACATCGCCATCTCCGCGCTGCGCAAGGTGATCCCCGATAAGGTCCGCCTGCCGGCGTATATCACCGTCATCGCCACCTTCGTGACCATCGTTCAGATGCTGGTCAAGGCCTTTGTGCCCGCCCTGGACGAGTCTCTGGGCGTGTTCCTGCCCCTGATCGTGGTGAACTGCATCATCCTCGGCCGCGCCGAGATGTTCGCCTCCAAGCACGGCGTGGTGGACTCCGCCTTCGACGGTCTGGGCATGGGCCTCGGCTTCACCCTGACCCTCACGGTGATGAGCACCATCCGCGAGCTGCTGGGCAGCGGCACCTGGTACGGCTTCAAGGTCATCCCCGAGAGCATCGACCGCTTCACCTTCATGACCACCCCCGCCGGCGGCTTCTTCACCTTCGGCCTGCTGATGGCTCTGGTGGTCTTCGTGGAGAACAAGCTGGGCGAGAGCAAAAAGCGCAGCATCGGCTGCGAGGGCTGCCCCTCCAAGGGCGCCTGCGGCGCGAAAGGAGGCTGTGAATAATGGCAGCGAAATTTGCGGCTATTTTCTTCACCATGATCCTGGTGGACAACTACGTTCTGGTGAAGTTCCTGGGCATCTGCCCCTTCCTGGGCGTGTCCAAAAAGCTGAACTCGGCCTTCGGCATGAGCTGCGCGGTCATCTTCGTCATGACCCTGGCGACCGCCGTGACCTGGCCCATTCAGAACTTCCTGCTCACCCCCGTGGACGCGGAGGGCAACCTGAAGTGGGACCTGGGCTACCTGCAGACCATCGTCTTCATCCTGGTCATCGCCGTGCTGGTGCAGCTGGTTGAGATCATCATGAAGAAGTATATGCCCCCGCTCCACAAGGCGCTGGGCGTGTATCTGCCCCTCATCACCACCAACTGCGCCGTGCTGGGCGTTACCGTTCTGAACATCGACAACGGCTACAACTTCGCCGAGAGCATCGTCTGCGCCCTGGGCGCCGGCTTCGGCTTCATGCTGGCCATGGTGCTGTTCAGCGGTGTGCGCAAGCGTCTGGAAGACGCCCAGCCCCCCAAGTGCTTCGAAGGCCTGCCCATCACCCTGGTGGCCGCTTCCGTGACCGCCCTGAGCTTCGGCGGCTTCGGCGGCATTGTGGAAAGCATCTTCGGATCTGTGTAAGGGAGGACGGAAAAGATGAGTATTGCTATCGCTGTTGCGATCGTCAGCGTTCTCGGCCTCCTGGGCGCGGTGATCCTGGTGCTGGCCGCCAAGTTCATGGCGGTGGAGGAAGACCCCCGCATCGGTGAGGTCGCGGGCTGCCTGCCCGGCGCCAACTGCGGCGCCTGCGGCTACGCCGGCTGTGCCGACTACGCCAAGGCCATCGTGGAAGAGGGCGCGCCTGTGAACAAGTGCGTGCCCGGCGGCGCGAACTGCGCTGCGGCTGTGGCCGCCGTGATGGGCGTGGAGGCCGGTGCTACCGCC
This sequence comes from Candidatus Allofournierella merdipullorum, assembly GCF_048426865.1. Taxonomy (NCBI): domain Bacteria; kingdom Bacillati; phylum Bacillota; class Clostridia; order Eubacteriales; family Oscillospiraceae; genus Allofournierella; species Candidatus Allofournierella merdipullorum. The sequence goes on along the minus strand of NZ_DBFNWJ010000002.1, from coordinate 6,925 downwards.
TCCGTCAAGGCCACCGTGCGCTGCCAGGGCAAGCCCGGCGTGTGCACCCAGCTGTTCGACTACCAGGGCGTTGCCAGCTGCGCTGCGGCTGCTGCCCTGCACGGCGGCTCCAAGGCCTGTGCCTACGGCTGCCTGGGCCTGGGCGACTGCGTCAAGGCCTGCAAGTTCGACGCCATCCATGTGGTGGACGGCATCGCTCATGTGGACCCCGAAAAGTGCACCGGCTGCGGCGCCTGCGCTGCCGCCTGCCCCAAGAGCGTCATCGAGATGGCCTCTGACATGGACAGCAAGCCCCTGGTGCTGTGCCACAACACCGAGAAGGGCCCTGTGGTCATGAAGGAGTGCCAGACCGGCTGCATCGGCTGCATGAAGTGCCAGAAGACCTGCCCCAGCGAAGCCATCAAGGTGGAGAACTTCCTGGCCAGCATCGACTACTCCAAGTGCACCGGCTGCGGCCAGTGCGTGGAAGTCTGCCCCAAGCACGTCATCGTGCGCGCCTGAGCACAGACTGAAAGCTGAATAAAAGACCCGTCCCGGAATTTCCGGGGCGGGTCTTTTCCATTCGGATGAAACCAGGGGAGAGGGCTCAGCCGCGCTGGGCCATGGGCACATACTCCCGATGGGGCTGCACCGCCATGTAGGCCGGGCGGATGATCTTGCCCATGTTGATGAGCTCCTCCATGCGGTGGGCGCTCCAGCCCGCCACACGGGCGATGGCGAAGATGGGAGTGAACAGCTCGGTGGGCAGGCCCAGCATGCGATACACAAAGCCGCTGTAGAAGTCCACGTTGGCGGAAACGCCCTTGTAGATCTTGCGCTTCTCGCTGATGATCTGGGGCGCAAGACGCTCCACGGCAGAGTAGAGGGCGTATTCCTCGTGCATGTGCTTTTCCTCGGAGAGCTGCTCCACAAAGCCCCGCAGCAGGTTGGCGCGAGGGTCGCTGATGGAATACACCGCGTGGCCCATGCCGTAGATGAGGCCGCTCTTGTCGAACCGCTGGCCCTCCAGGCAGCCGGTCAGATAGGCGCGGATCTCGTCCTCGTCGGTCCAGTCCTTCACGCTGGCCTTCAGGTCCTCAAACATCTGTACCACCTTGATGTTGGCGCCGCCGTGGCGGGGGCCCTTCAGGCTGGCCAGCGCGGCCGCCATGCAGCTGTAGGTGTCGGTGCCGGAGCTGGTGACCACATGGGTGGTAAAGGTGGAGTTGTTGCCGCCGCCGTGCTCCGCGTGCAGCACCAGGCACAGGTCCAGAATGTGGGCCTCCAGCGGGGTGTACTGGCCGTCCGGCCGCAGCAGGGTGAGGATGTTCTCAGCGGTGGACAGGTCCGGCCGCGGGGTGTGGATGTAAAGGCTGTTGCCGTTCTTGTAGTGGTTGTAGGCCTGGTAGGCGTACACCGAGATGAGCGGGAAGATGGCAATGAGGTCGATGCACTGACGCACCACGTTGGGTAGGGAGATGTCGTCCGGCTTGTCGTCGTAGCTGGCCATGGTCAGCACGCAGCGGGCCAGGGTGTTCATCATGTCGCTGCTGGGAGCCTTGAGGATGACGTCCCGCACGAAGTTGGTGGGCAGGCTGCGGTAGAAGGCCAGCTGTTCGTTGAAGGCCTTCAGCTGCTCTGCGGTGGGCAGCTGGCCGAACATCAGAAGATAGGCCGTCTCCTCAAAGCCGAAGCGCTTGTCATGGATGAAGCCGCCGGTGAGCTTTTCCACCGGATAGCCGCGATAGTACAGCTCGCCCTCGCAGGGCACCTTTTTGCCGTCCACAACCTTGCTGCTGATGATCTCGCTGATCTCCGTCAGACCCGCCAGCACGCCGGTGCCGTCCAGATCGCGCAGGCCGCGCTTGACGTTGTAGCGCACATAGTCCTCTTTGTTGATCTGGTTGTTGGAAAGACACACCGCCGCCAGCGCTTCCAGCTCGGGGGTGATGCGGGAGTAATCCGAAAATTCCGCCATGATAAACGCCTCCTTTTTCCCCGCGGCGTCCGCCGCGTTTGCTTAAGCAAAAATTTCTCTATTTTGTAATTATACCACAGAATCCCTTCCCAGGTATGACGAATTTTTGAACGCGCCGTGCACATCTTGTTCTGCAAGAAAAAAGTGCGGCAAAAATCAAAAAAACACTTGCATTTTTTTCTGTGGCTTGCTATAATAGACAAGCACTCGATTGAGCGCGGAACATGTGGGAGTGTTCCCGAGCGGCCAATGGGGGCAGACTGTAAATCTGTTGCATAATTGCTTCGGTGGTTCGAATCCACCCGCTCCCACCAAAACGGAAAACCCGCCGAAGAACGGCGGGTTTTTGTTTTGTGGTTTGAGAGGGTGCGATGAGAACAGCCCGTCCCGCCCTCTGGCGGGGAAAAACAGTCCGGCGGACTGTTTTTCAGGGCGCGGCTTGCGAATCCACCCGCTCCCACCAAACAAAAGACCTGCCGAAAACGGCAGGTCTTTTGTTTTATGATCTGAACGGACCCAAAGACACACAAAATCACCCGCACCCACTCAAAAAGGAGGACGACGATATGGCGGATACGGATAAAAATCAGCCCGTAAAACAGTTTGAGGGCTTTCCGCTGGAGAATCTCATCAGCGGGCCTCTGGCGGCAGCGGCAAAGGGAAAGATGCCCTTGGCAGGCGAGGAAGATATGAAGCAATGGGAAGGGATCCGGAGCGCTGCGGATGCCGTAAAGAGAAACGACTCGAATGAATAACAGAAAAGCGCCTGCGCCCCGGTTTGTGCCGGGATGCAGGCGCTTTTGTTCGTTTGAAGAAAAATGGCTCAGCCCTTGTAGCCCACGGCGTCGGCCAGCTCCTTGTCGATCACCACATACACGTTCTCGTGCATCTTCAGCATGGTGCTGGGATTGTGGGTGGTGATGGTGTCGTCCATCACCAGGCCGCGGATGGCGTCGGTCTTGGCCAGGCCGGTGGCGATGAGCACCACGCACTTGGCGGCCAGGATGTCGCCCATGCCCATGGTAATGGCGGTGGTGGGCACGTCCTCCTTCTTCTCAAAGAAGCGGGAGTTGGCCTGGATGGTGCTCTCGGTGAGCTTCTCGATGTGGGCGGTGGCGTGCAGCACGTCCGCCGCCTCGTTGAAGGCGATGTGGCCGTTGTTGCCGATGCCCAGCAGCTGCAGGTCGGCAACGCCGCCCTCCCGCACCTTGGCCTCCAGCGCGGCGGCGTTGGCCTCGGGGTCGCCCATGCCCTGGGCAACGTAGGTGTTGGCCTTGTCGATGTTGATGTGGTCGAACAGGTTGGTGTTCATGAAGTAGCGGTAGCTCTGGTCGTGGGTCTCGGGGATGCCGCAGTATTCGTCCAGGTTCACCGTGTGCACCTTGGAGAAGTCCACTTTGCCGGCCTTGTTGGCCTCAATGAGCTTTTTGTACATGGGCACAGGGGTGCCGCCGGTGGCGAGGCCCAGTTTGCAATCGGGCTTCTCGTTGACCAGCCGGCAGATCATGTCGGCCACATAGGCGCAGCTCTCATCATAGCTATTGGTCACAACGACGTTCATGGTAAGCACTCCGATCTTAAAAAATTATTTGCCGGCCTGCAGCCGGGCTGTATATCTACTCTAATCATACCCGGGCACACCACAAAAGGAAAGCCCCGAAAAGCTTTATTTTTTGCACTGTATCGCCCGGTCAGACATACAGCTCCTGCTCCAGCGGAAGCGGCTGACCGATGGCCTCGTCGGCCACCGCCGCCGCCCGGAACGCCGCGGGGGTCTGGCCGGTGGCTTTTTTGAACACGCGGCACAGATAGTTCGCGCCGGAAAAGCCGCACAGACTGGCCACCACCTCCAGCGGGTACTCCCGCCGGGCAAGCAGCAGCTTTGCCGCCTCCAGCCGCACCCCGGTGAGATACTGCCCCGGAGTGATGCCCATGGCCGATTTGAACGCCCGCACCAGATGGCTTTTGCTCACCCCCAGGGATTCGCTCAGCTCCTCCACGCCGTAGAGGCCGGCGTAGTGTTCCCGGATCTGGGCCACCGCCTCGGCCACCAGGGGCGGCAGCGCCGCCCCCGCCGCGTCCGCCGGGGCCAGCTCGCACAACAGCCGGTAGCACAGTTCCCCCTGCAGCCCGTGGGCCGCTTCGGCCAGCGCCGCGATAAGGCCCGCCGCGCCGGGGCAGCCGCCGCCGTCGGCGAACATGGGTTTTTCCAGCCCTTCCAGGAACAGCCCGGCGGCCAGCCCGCCAATACGCACCGCCAGCAGGTGGCAGTTTTCGGCGGGCAAAAGACGCACCGGCCCCGCTGCCACCAGAAGGCTGCCTGCCCCCGCCAGCCGCGTCTCGTCTGTCTCCAGCGCGCACCGGCCGCTGGAGAGCACCCCGGCCCACAGCCCGCTGCCTTCCAGCGTCAGGGGCAGGCGGAACTGCCTGTCCGCCACTTCTTCCAGCCGTGCCACACGCTCACAGTCGAAAATCAATTTTCAACACCACACATCAATAAAATGCTATTTTAATTGGAAAAAAGTCTGTTATTATTATAATAGATGGTAAATGTGAGGTCAACTCACATCAACAAATGAATAAATCACGGAAAGGAAGATACCGGCAATGGCAAGCATCAGCTTACAGCACATCTACAAGATCTACCCCGGCGACGTGACCGCCGTCAAGGACTTCAACCTGGAGATCGCGGACAAGGAATTCATCATCCTGGTCGGCCCCTCCGGCTGCGGCAAGTCCACCACCCTGCGTATGATCGCCGGCCTGGAAGAGATCAGCAAGGGCGAGCTGTACATCGGCGACCGCCTGGTGAACGACGTTCCCCCGAAGGACCGCGACATCGCCATGGTGTTCCAGAACTACGCTCTGTATCCCCATATGACCGTGTACAAGAACATGGCCTTTGGTCTGGAGCTGCGCAAGACCCCGAAGGACGAGATCGACAAGCGCGTGCGTGAGGCCGCCAAGGTCCTGGACATCGAGCACCTGCTGGACCGCAAGCCCAAGGCTCTGTCCGGTGGTCAGCGTCAGCGCGTGGCCCTGGGCCGCGCCATGGTCCGTAACCCGGCCGTCTTCCTGCTGGACGAGCCTCTGTCCAACCTGGACGCCAAGCTCCGTACCAGCATGCGTACCGAGATCATCAAGCTGCATCAGAAGCTGGCCACCACCTTCATCTACGTTACCCATGACCAGACCGAGGCTATGACCATGGGCGACCGCATCGTGGTCATGAAGGACGGCATCGTGCAGCAGGTCGACACCCCGCAGCACCTGTACGATCTGCCCTGCAACATGTTCGTTGCGGGCTTCATCGGCAGCCCCCAGATGAACTTCCTGGACGCCACTCTGGGCAAGGAAGGCAACGAGTACTTTGTGGACATCAGCGGCGACAAGATCGTTCTGCCCGCCGAGAAGACCGCCGACGGCAAGCTGGACGCTTACGTGGGCAAGGCTGTGAAGGCCGGCGTCCGTCCCGAGGACATCAAGGACGACGAGGAGTTCGTGGCCAAGCACAGCGGCTGCAAGCTGAACGCCACCGTTGAGGTCAGCGAGCTGATGGGCAGCGAGATCTACCTGTACCTGGATTACAAGGGCAACAAGCTCACCGCCCGCGTGGCTCCCACCTCCAAGGCGAAGAACGGCAGCGAAGTTGTCGTGGCCTTCGATCCCCACAAGGTGCACCTGTTCGACCCCGAGACCGAGGTCACCATCCTGAACTGAGCAACCTTCAAGACACATCCGGGCAGCGGACGGGATCCCCGTCCGCTGCTCTTTTCAACACGGCGCGCAACCGCCGGGAGAGGACGGAACCTGTATGAAACTCATCGACTCCACCCCCAGAAAAGACGGCTACCGCATGCCGGGCGAGTACGAGCCCCACGAGGCCTGCTGGATGCTGTGGCCCCAGCGGCCGGACGTCTGGCGCTTCGGCGGCAAGCCGGCCCAGTACGCGTTCGCGGAGGTGGCAAAGGCCATCAGCCGGTTCGAGCCGGTGATCGTGGGCGTGAACGGCGACCAGTACGAGAACGCCTGCAACATGCTGCCCGACTGCGTGCGGGTGGTGGAAATTTCCAACAACGACTCCTGGATGCGGGACTGCGGGCCCACCTTTGTGAAAAACGACCGTGGGGACGTGCGGGGCGTGGACTGGCGCTTCAACGCCTGGGGCGGCCTGGAACACGGCGCCTACTTCCCCTGGGACAAGGATACCCAGGTCTGCCGCAAGGTGTGCGAAATTGCCGGCAAGGACATGTACAAGCTGCCGGATTTCGTGCTGGAGGGCGGTTCCATCCACAGCGACGGCGAGGGCACCGCGCTGGTGACGGAGGAGTGCCTGCTGCACCCGGGCCGCAACCCGCATTTGAACAAGGCCCAGATCGAGGAGAAGCTGAAGGAATACCTGAACGTGGAAAAGGTCATCTGGCTCAAGCGGGGCATCTACCTGGACGAGACCAACGGCCATGTAGACAACATCTGCTGCTTTGCCCGCCCGGGCGAGGTGCTGCTGGCCTGGACCGACGACGAGAGCGATCCGCAGTACGAGATTTCCGCCGAGTGCCTGGCCCTGCTGGAAAGCGAGACCGACGCCAAGGGCCGGCCCATCAAGGTGCACAAGCTGCACGTGCCCCGTCCGGTGCTCATCACCCGGGAAGAAGAGGCGGGCGTGGACGTGAAAGCCGGCTCCATCCCCCGGGTGGAGGGGGAGCGGCTGGCAGCCTCCTACGTGAACTTCTACTTTGCCAACGGCGGCATCGTGATGCCCCTGTTCGGCGACCCCGGCGACGAGCCCGCACTGGCAAAGATGCGGGAAATTTTCCCCGACCGGGAGGTGGTGGGCGTCTACGCCCGGGAGATCATTCTGGGCGGCGGCAACATCCACTGCATCACCCAGCAGCAGCCCAAGGGCCTTTGAACTGAACAGAAAAAGCGGCGCGCCCGTGGGGTCGCCGCCTTTGTATTTTTTTGGCG
>NZ_DBFNWJ010000001.1:0-64955 GCF_048426865.1 Candidatus Allofournierella merdipullorum | reverse complement strand
ACTTCTTGGTGCATAGCGGACAGTAACAACGATGACCTGCTGATGCGCTTCATCAATACGGAAAATGATGGTATAGTTTTCCATCAGCAATTGACGATAGCCGTGGTTGGCGTACACGCCGCTCCGGCGTTCTGGACAGCGGTGCGGCAAAGTGTCCAGTGAAAAAATCGCCTCTTCCAGCCGTCCGACCAGTTTGAGCGCAGTCTCAGGCTCCACTAATGTTTCAGCAATATAGGTGTAGATGTCGTCAATATCCTGTACTGCTCTGCGAAGCAACTTAACGCTGTACTGTTCCAAAATGCTTTCTCCTTAATGCAGCAAGTGTTTCGTGTGCATCATAAAGCTGGCCATTTTGTGCGTAGTCGGATTCTGCCTGCGAGATAGCGGCATCCACTGCGGCAGTCTCCATCAGGGTATCGTAGGTTTCCATACTCATAACGACAAGATCACCATAGCCATTTTTGGTGATGAAAATGGGCTCCCGCTTGGAATGGCAGATATCCGAAATCTCGTTTGTGTTGCGTAAGTCGGTAATGGGTCTGATTTGCGGCATAATGCCACCTCCTTCTTTGTACATTATTATAGCAGAATCGCGTACAAAAGGAAAGCCCGTACAGCTTATTTGTTCTGTATCCAATACCGCTGTGTCAGCGTTCCATCGGAGGAATCGAACTGCTCATCCTCAAGCACGCCGCCGTTGGCGCGGATGGTCTTTGCTGAGGCAACGTTGTAATGGTCGCAGCAGATGCGCACCTTTTCGATGCCTTGTTCTTTTGCCTTTTCCAGCGTCAGGCGAAGCATCTGGGTGGCGTAGCCGTTCTGCCGCTCCGAGGGGCGGACGCTGTACCCGATGTGCCCGCCGTAGGTCAGCAGGTAATCGTTGAGCCGGTGGCGCAGGTTGGTCATGCCCACCAGATGCTCATGCTCATCCAGAGCCAGATACTCCGTGGCGGGCACGAGACCGGCGGGGGTTGTGGCCGGGTCTTTCAGCTTGCGGAGTTGGGCCAGCCAGGCATCGAAGTCGGCATATTTGTCCAGAGCCGAGGTGCCGTCCATCCGGGAGCCGATGGCCAGAAATTCTTCCCGGTAGGCCATTACCTGTTCCCGGTCGCCCTCATCCGGCTCCCGCAGGTGGATCTTCTGGGGTGAGGTGCGCCGGGTGGCGGTGCGGAAATCCGGAGCCTTCATCAGGCCGTGGCAGTTGCAGTAGAAGTAAAGCACACCTGCGCCCCGCAGGGAGAAGCGGGCAGAGGAGGCATCTCCCTCGGGGTAGAGCTTGACCAGCTGCAGCTTATCGCCGGTGAGGTAGGCCAGAAACGAGATGTAATGGTTTTTCTCCATGGGGTGGTGCAGGGTGACGAAGAGCTCGTCCTCCACCCGCTCCACGGTCAGCTGATGATGCTCGTCGGCATCCTCGGCTTCGGCGATGTCCAGCGCAGGCAGGGTGATGCCGCAGCAGCTCACCACAGCCTGTCCAGTGGCGTGGAGCACATTTCAGTCTCGCGTTGCTCGACAGCGTACGGGTTGCGGCTCCCAGCATCCACTTCGCACAAAGTATTGTGCTCGTGTCTTGCTGGCCGCGGCCCCAACAACTCCTCCCTTCATCCGCCCACTGGCGGCGGTCGTCGTCGTTGCCTAATAGGGGAGCCCTTGGCAAGTCGGGCAAGCGTAATTGTTGAACCAGAGTATACTATACAAAAAAACTCCACGCAACCTACGCTGCGTGGAGTTCGTGCTTTCAGGAATTATTCGGCCTCGGTCTCGTCTTCCTCGTCCGGGTCCAGCTCCATGGTGAACACGGCCTTTTTCAGCTTGCCGCAGCCCTGGGCCTTCAAGCCGGATTTGTACGGCTCCCCAGCCAGATAGAGGGCAAAGCGGCCCTCGCAGAGCATTCCGGCAATGCTGGTGCCGGCGGTGCCCACGGTGGTATCAGAGGCTTCGTCAGCGGGCCGGGTGGGGCTGAACTCGCCCAGGGACACTTCAAACAGCTCGCTGCCCTCGAGGTCGGTCTCAAGGGTCAGGTGGTTGTCGTGCCGGACAAAGGGGGCCTTGTCGCTGGCCTGCGGGGTCACGGTGCTCACCGTGACCACAGCCTTGTCACCATCGATGCGGGTGCGCCCGGCGGGCAGGTTGTTGATATCCCGGGCCATGATGAACTCGATGACGCTGTCCAGACTGCTGCACAGGCCCAGATAGTTGGGGAGATTGTTCAGGGTATCGTAGATCATGGATCAGTCCTCTTTCGGGTCGGTCAGAAGCTCCTTGATGCTGGGCACAACGCCGCCCAGATTTTGCAGCTCCGACGGGATGATGATCTTGGTGGCCTTGCCGTTGGCAACCTTGGCCAGTGCTTCCAGGCTGCGCAGAGCCAGCACCTTGTCGTTGGGCATGGCCTCGTTCAGCAGGCGGATGGCATCGGCGTTGGCCTTCTGCACCGCGAGAATGGCCTGCGCCTCGCCCTCAGCTTCGAGAATGCGCTGCTGTTTGACGGCATCGGCACGGAGGATGGCGGCTTCCTTTTCACCCTCGGCAGCGGTGATGGCGGCCTGCTTCTCACCGTCGGCCTTCAGGATGACGGCACGCTTTTCGCGCTCTGCCTTCATCTGCTTCTCCATGGCTTCCTGGATCTCGCGCGGCGGGATGATGTTCTTGACCTCCACGCGGTTGACCTTGATGCCCCACTTGTCGGTGGCTTCATCGAGGATGGCCGTGATCTTGCCGTTGATGACATCGCGGCTGGTCAGGGTGTGATCCAGCTCCATCTCACCGATGATGTTGCGCAGGGTGGTGGCGGAAAGGCTCTCGATGGCTGCGATGGGCTGGTTGACACCGTAGGTGTAGAGCTTGGCATCCATGACCTGGAAGAACACCACGGTGTCGATCTGCATGGTAACGTTATCGCGGGTGATCACAGGCTGGGGAGGAAAGTCCGCGACCTGCTCCTTCAGGCTGACCTTTTTGGCGATCCGCTCAATGAACGGGATCTTGACATGCAGGCCGGCCGACCAGGTGTCGGAGTAGCTGCCCAGACGCTCCACAACGTACACCATGGACTGGGGCACGATGACGATGTTGGTGACGACGATGAGCAGGATAACAAAGATGAGCGCGAGGATCACGAACAGCATGATAGGCATAGAGACGCTCCTTTTTTCAGTGGTTGATGGATTCGGTCAGGATGGGTTCCACAATGAGCAGGGTGCTGTGGATCTCGGTGACCCGGCAGGCCTGCCCGGGGGTCAGGGTATCGCCGGGGGTGGCGCAGCGGGCGCTCCAGTCCACGCCATCCAGCCGCACCCGGCCCGTCTGCTGGGCAGAAACGGGGGTCAGCACCCGGGCCTCCCGGCCAAGGGCGCGGTCACCGTTGGTGGGGGTGGGCTGCTTGTGCAGCCGTTTGGCCAGCGGCTTGAATGCCAGCAGGCAGACCGCGCTGACCGCAATGAACACCACCGCCTGCACCCGGAACGAGTGGGTGAACAGGCAGCAGAGCAGGGCTGCCGCGCTGCCTGCCGCAAACCAGACGGATACCATGCTGAAGGTCATGCCCTCCAGCGCCAGGAAACCGACGGCGGCAATGAGCCAGAAAATGGGGTCAATGGACATCGAACATCCCTCCTTCTTCGTTTATTATATAACAAAGGCGTGGGAATGACAATATGTTGTTATCTAAGGGCGAGTGCTGCTCTGTCCAACCTCTCAGTCGCAGGCTTCGCCGCGACAGCTCCCCTAGTAGGGGAGCCCTTGGCAAAAGGTTTGTTTTTTCATGTTTTCGCCTGCGGCTCCAAAACCAACTATTTCCGTAAAGAAAAACATTACGCCAGCAGGGCTAAATGTAGCGAAGCGTCTGCGCTCGAAAACGCGACGGAATGCCAAAGCCTCCCCTACTAGGGGAGGTGGCATCGAGCGTCAGCGAAGATGACGGAGAGGTTTAATCCGTCTCCTTATACATAATCATAGTAGCTGTGGTCCGGGTTATGCCCCACCTCTTCCACCACGATGGTAAAGCCCATGGGATTCACCTCAGTGCTCTTGCCGCTGGCAAGGGTCTCCACGATGATATGCTCGGTGCGGTTGACGATGATCTCCGCGGTCTCCACCTTGCCCACCCGCTGGTAGTGCAGGATGCCGTCCTCGGCACGCAGGACCCGCAGCTGGCCGGTGCGGAAGGCCTCGCAGGTGTGGCGGAGCTGTGCCAGCTGTGCCAGCACGGGGCGCAGGCGCTGTTCGTGGGCATCCCACCGGAAGAAAGCCCGGTTGAAGGGATCCCGGTAGCCCTGCATGGCGATCTCGTCGCCGTAGTACAGGCAGGGCACGCCCGGCAGGGTGTAGATGATGGCGTAGGCCATCCGCAGGCGGAGCAGGCCCTCCTCGTAGGCATCGCCGGTCACACAGCGGCCGCTCTGCCACGCGCGGCCCCGGCCATTGGCGGGCTCGTCAGCGATCACGGTCAGGGCACGCTCGGTGTCGTGGGTGGAGAGGAAGTTCAGGGCGGTATCCATGGCCGGGGCAGGGTAGTGCTCGCAGATGGTCAGGATCTCCGTCATGGCCTGCTCGGCGGGCTTGCCCTTGACGAAATCCAGCACGGCGTTCTTGAAGGGGTAGTTCATCACGCTGTCCAGGCCCTTGCCCAGCAGGTAGGTGCGGCGCTTGTTGAAGCCGAACTTGGTGGTGGCATCCTCCCACACTTCGCCCAGCAGGAACTTTTCGGGGCTGACCCGCTTGACGGCGGCGCGCACCTTCTCAATGAATTCGTCGGGCAGCTCGTCGGCTACATCCAGCCGGAAGCCTGCCGCGCCACGCCGCAGCCAGGTGTCGATGACACCGCCCGGGCCGGTGATGAACTCCACATAGGAGGGGGTCTCCTCGTTGACCTCGGGCAGGGTCTCAAAGCCCCACCAGCTGCGGTAGCCGCCCTTGTACTGGGGGCCGAAATCGTACCAGCAGCGGTAAGGGGAGTTGGGGTCCCGATACGCGCCGCCCTCGCCATAGCGGCCCTCGCGGTTGAAATAGCGGCTGTCGGAGCCGGTGTGGCTGAACACGCCGTCCAGCACGATGCCGATGCCGTATTTTTTGGCGGCGGTGCACAGTGCCTCAAAATCCTCGTTGGTGCCCAGCAGGGGGTCCACATTCAGGTAGTCGGCGGTGTTGTAGCGGTGGTTGGAGTGGGCCTCAAAGATGGGGTTGAGGTAGATGAAATCAACCCCCATCTCGTGCAGATAGGGGAGCTTTTGCTGGATGCCCTTGAGGTCGCCGCCGAAATAGTCCTCGTTCAGGTGGCCGCCCACCTCGTTGGGCTGCCAGAAGGGCTCGGCGTGCTTGTCGGCCTGATAGATGCGGTCGGCAAAGGGCATGGGCTTGTTCTCCACCCCTTCGCAGAAGCGGTCCGGGAAGATCTGATAGAACACCTTGCCCTTGATGCTTTCGGGGGTCTCAAAGTCCTGCTCATAGACCGTGATCTGCCAGCTTTCGCCATCCTGCCAGCTGATCACGCCGCAGTTGTCGGGGCCGCGCACGATGCGGCGGAAGTCGGTGTAGAGGTCGAAATAGTAGAAGTAGAGGCCCGGGTCGTTCAGAGGCACTTCCACAGAAAAGTGGTTCTGCCTGGGGGTCTGGCCATCGAAGTTCATCCGGTAGTAGACGGGAACATCGAACTTGCCCTCTTTTTTCAGGACAAGGTGCGGGTCTACATAGCCCAGCTCCTCGGGAATGCAGAGCGACAGCCGGACAGTCTGCCCGGCGCGCACCGCACCAAAGGGCTGCTTGAAATAGGGGTCAAAACTGTTGAACAGACAAGACAAGTGGGGTCGTTCCTTTCTCAAAAAAGCCCCGGTTCCGTAATGGCTCCGGGGCAGAGATATATTTGTGCTAAACCCTTCTGTCAATGCTTCGCATTGCCACCTCCCCTAGTAGGGGAGGCCTTGGCAGAACGGTGAAGTCTGTGCGTAAAGGAAAAGCTGTAAAACTTTCCGTAACGCCAGAGGCCCCACTACTAGGGGGGCTGTCCCCGTAGGTGACTGGGGGGTTAACCTTTCCAATTACTTCACAGCAGAAGCGTGCCAGATATCGCGGGCGTAATCCAGCACAGAACGGTCTGCGCTGAAGATGCCGCTGTTGGCGGTGTTCTTCAGGCTCATCTGTGCCCACTTCTCGCGGTCAGCATACAGGCGCTGCAGGTCGGCCTGAGCACGGCGGTAATCCTTGAAGTCGGCCATGACCATATAAGGATCGCTGGTGCGCAGGTTCTCGGTGACCTCGTGGAAGTCCTCGCCGTTCCAGCCGCGCTCCAGGAAGTTCAGAGCGGCATTTGCCACGTCATCGCCCATGATGAAGGCGCTGGGGTGGTAGCCCACCTGCTTGAGGTTGTTGACCTCGGGAGTCAGCATGCCGAAGATCAGCTCGTTCTCCTTGCCGGCGGCATCGACGATCTCAACATTTGCGCCGTCCAGCGTGCCCAGCGTGATGGCACCGTTCAGCATGAACTTCATGTTGCCGGTACCGGAAGCCTCGGTGCCGGCCAGAGAGATCTGCTCAGAGACCTCGGCGGCGGGCATCAGGTGCTCGCTCAGGGAGACGCAGTACTCTTCCAGATAGACCACGCGCAGCTTGTCGCGCACGGCGGGGTCATTGTTGATCAGGTCGCCCAGCTTGCAGATCATCCGGATCATCTGCTTGGCCATGTAGTAGCCGGGGGCAGCCTTTGCGCCGAAGATATAGGTCTTGGGGATGAAGTCGGCGTTGGGGTTCTCCTTCAGGTACAGGTACTGAGCGGCGATGTTCAGGGCGTTCAGGTGCTGACGCTTGTACTCGTGCATCCGCTTGACCTGGCAGTCGAAGATGGAGTTGGGGTCGATGACCTGGCCGGTGCTCTTCTCGAGATAGGCGGCAAAGTTCTTCTTATTGTTCAGCTTGATCTCGTTGATGCGCTTCAGCACGGTCTTGTCGTCCGCATACTTGTTCAGCTTGGAGAGGTTGGAAGCGTCGTGCTTGTACTCCTCGCCGATGGTCTCGTCCAGCAGCTTGCACAGCTCAGGGTTGGAGGCCAGCAGCCAGCGGCGGTAAGCGATGCCGTTGGTCACGTTCTTGAAGGCCTGGGGTTTGAACAGGTAGTAATCGTGGAACACGCTCTCCTTGATGATCTCACTGTGCAGCTTGGACACGCCGTTGATGCTGTTGGCAGTGTAGGCGCAGATGTTTGCCATGCGGACCTGGTTGTCGCCAATCAGGGCCATGTAGTTGATCTTGCCCTCGTCGCCGGGGAATGCCTTTTCCAGCTCCTCGCGGGCACGGCGGTTCATCTCGACCACGATCTGGTAGATGCGGGGCAGGGTCATCTTGAAGATGTCCACATTCCACTTCTCCAGAGCCTCGGCCATAACGGTGTGGTTGGTGTAGGCAAAGACCTTCTGGCAGATCTCAAAGGCCTTATCCCAGTCAAAGCCGCACTCGTCCAGCAGGATGCGCATCATCTCGGGGATGGCCAGCGTGGGATGGGTGTCGTTCAGCTGGATGGCGACCTTGTCGGCCAGATTCTCCAGCGTGCCGTAGGTGGACAGGTGGTTCTGTACGATATCGCCGATGGATGCGGCAGAGAGGAAGTACTGCTGGCGCAGGCGGAGGATCTTGCCCTCAATGTGGTTGTCGTTGGGGTACAGCACCTTGGAGATCAGCTCGGCGCTGGCGTTCTTGCTCATGGCAGTGTTGTAGTTGCCCAGAGAGAAGCTGGACATATCAAAGTCAGGAGCCTTGGCCTGCCACAGGCGCAGCTTGGCAACGCCCTTGCCGTCGTAGCCCTGCACATACATATCGGAGGGCACAGCCATAACGCTGTTGTAGTTGGTGTGCTGGATATAGTGGAAGCCGTGATCCCAGTTCTCGCGGATCTCGCCGTCAAAGCGGACCTCGATGGCCTGATCGGGGTGGCTCTTCAGCCAGACCTGACCGCCGGGCAGCCAGTTGTCAGCGCGCTCCTGCTGCCAGCCGTCCACGATCTTCTGCTTGAAAATGCCGTACTCGTACAGGATGGAGTAGCCGGTGCCGCAGATGCCGGTGGTGGCCATGCCGTCCAGATAGCAGGCAGCCAGGCGGCCCAGACCGCCGTTGCCCAGGCCTGCATCGGGCTCTTCCTCAAAGATGCCCTCGATGTTGATGTCGGCATCAGCCAGCACCTTCTGGGCAACCTCTTCCAGACCCAGGTTGAACAGGCTCACCTTCAGGCTGCGGCCCATCAGGAACTCCATGCAGAGGTAGTATACCTGCTTGGTACCGGTGCCAATGGCCTTGGACTGGAACTTCTTGTGGTTCTCACTCATCATCTGACGGCAGATCAGGGCAAGGGAGCGGTAGATCTGCTGCTTGGAAGCAACTCTCAGATCCACGCCGTACTCGCTGGTCAGCTTGTCCTGAAGAATTTTTGCAAATTCTTTTGTAGTCATAAGGAACTCCTATCCGCACACACACTTGTGCTGTTTTGAAATATCGCAACAGGGAATTTCTCCTCTTTCCCTCTCCCTGTTAACACAACAAGAACATTATAATCAGTTCTATTCGTAAATGCAAGGAAAAACGCCGATTTTTGCCGTAACTGACATTTTTGTCACAATCTTTCTGGTAAATATGCAAAAAATTCAAAAATAGCACTTTCTCTTGGAGCGCATTTATATTATAATAAGAAGTGAACGGTTGTCCCGGCGGGGGCAAAAGCGTGTGCCGGGGCAGGAAACTCGGCCACAAACTCCGCTCAGAGTAATTATTAGTGAGGATACGATGGTTAATAAAGTGAGAGTGACCATTGCGGGCGCACCCTATGCGATCGCAACGACGGATTCCGAAAAGTATATCGCCTCTCTGGCCAAACGGCTGGATGAGGATATCACCAAGCTGCTGGACACCAACGAAAACCTTTCGGTGACCAAGGCGGCGGTGTTCTGCGCCATGGATTATCTGGACGAGTACAAAAAGAGCACCGGCAGCGCCGAGAATATGCGCAGCCAGATCCAGAATTATATTGCCGATGCCGCCAGGGCAAAGCTGGCTGAGGATAAGGTAAAAGCAGAAAATGAAACGCTGCGGCGTGAAAACGATGCCCTGCGGGAGCAGCTGGCACGCCTGCAGGCCAAGCAGAAGGCAGACCGGGAAGCAAAGACGGAAGCGTGAATGGGGGCGCGGTGAGCGCGCCGGAACAAAGGGAGTATTATGCCAAAGATCGAGATCCTTGCCCCGGTGGGCAGTGAAGAGATGCTCCGCGCTGCGGTGTTCAGCGGTGCGGACGCGGTATATCTGGGCTTTTCGGGCTTCAATGCCCGGACAGGGGCCGGAAATTTTGATGCGGACAGCCTGAAGGAGGCAGTCCGGTTCTGCCATGCGCGGGGTGTCAAGGTGCACGTGGCACTGAACACCACCGTTTACGGCGGGGAGCTGGCCGCGCTGGCCGGTGCCGTGAAGGCTGTGGCCGAGAGCGGCGCGGATGCGGTCATCTGCCAGGATCTGGCGGTGGCGCAGCTCATCGGGCGGATCACCCCCGACCTGCCCCGCCACGGCTCCACCCAGATGAGCGTCCACACCCTGCAGGGCGCGCTGGAGCTGAAGGAGCTGGGCTTTACCCGGGTGGTGCTGGCCCGTGAGCTGAGCCTGCCGGAGGTGGAGCACATCACAAAGCACTGCGGCATCGAGACCGAGTGCTTTGTCCACGGCGCGCTTTGCATGTGCGTCAGCGGCCAGTGCTATATGTCGGCCTTCCTGGGCGGCCGCAGCGGCAACCGGGGCTCCTGCGCCGGGCCCTGCCGCCTGCCCTTTGAGGCAAACCCGCTGCCCGAGGGCAAGCCGGGCCGTCTGCACCACCTTTCCCTGAAGGATAACTCCGTCATCGACAAGCTGGATCGGATGCAGGCTGTCGGTGTGGCATCGGCCAAAATCGAGGGCCGTCTGCGCACGCCGGAGTATGTGGCGGCGGCGGTCAGTGCCTGTCTGGCAGGCCGCGAGGGCCGCGCCTACGACCGTGACCTGCTGAAAAATGCGTTCAGCCGCTCCGGCTTCACCTCCGGCTATCTGGATGGAAAGATCGACGGCACCATGTTCGGCGTGCGCAGCGAAGCCGATGCGGAGCTGACCAAAAAGACCCTGCCTGCCCTGCGTGAGCTCTACCGCCGCGATCGCAGCCGGGTGCCGGTGCAGTTCAGGCTGGAGATCGAAGAGGGCGGCGAGAAGCTGACCGTGACCGACGCGGACGGCAACAAGGCCTTTGCCTACGGCGATGCGGAACCGCAGCCTGCCCGCACCGACCCCACCGAGAGCCTGCAGCGCAGCCTTTCCAAGACGGGCGGCACCCCCTTTGCGGTGGAAAAGATCGATGTGGAGATGGACGGCGGCCCCTGGTTCGTGCCGGGCAGTGCCGTGAACGAGCTGCGCCGGGATGCGCTGGAGGCCCTGCTGAAAAAGCGGGAGGTCCTGCGCCCCTGGCCGGTACACGAGGCGGAGCCGGATGCTCTGCCCTTGCGCACTCTGCCGCCCCGCCGCACCCTGCGCGCCCGCTTTGAAGCTTGGGAGCAGGTGCCGGAGCAGGCCCTGAGCGGGGTGGAGTATCTCATCCTGCCCATTGCCCAGGCCGACCGGGTGCCCCGGGAGTGGCGGGAGAAGACCCTTCTGGAGCTGCCGCGCGTGATGTTCGGCGCGCTGGAGGAGGACACCGCCCGCCGCATTGCCGCCACCCAGGATGCGGGTTTTGCGGGCTATGAGGTAAGCAACATCGCCCACCTGCGGCTCTGCCGTGGCCTGCCGATGACCGGCGGTTTCGGCCTGAACGTCACCAACCAGATGGCGGCGCAGTTCTACGCCGACCATGGCCTGAACAGTGTGCTCATCCTGCCCGAGGTCAAGGACAGCGATATCAGCACCATTGCCCCCACCCATAACGGCAAGCCTGTGCCCACCGGTGTGCTGGTCTATGGCCACATGCCGCTGATGGTCACCCGTGCCTGCCCGCTGCAGAACATCCATGACTGCGCCCACTGCAATAAAGCAGGGGAACTGACCGACCGCAAGGCCAAAAAGTTCCCGGTGCGCTGCGGCATGGGCGTGCGGACGATCTATAACCCTGTACCTATTTATATGGGAGACAAGCCCGGTGCCCTGACTGTGGACTATGGCGTGGCCTACTTCACGCTGGAATCCCGGGAGGAAGCTGCCGCCATTCTGGACAGCATCCGTGTCCACGCACCCTTTGAGGGAGAGTTTACAAGAGGACTGTATTTTAAGGGGACGAATTAAACCTCTCAGTCTCGCTTCGCAGGCCGTCAGGCTTTGACGGAGAGGTTTAGCAACAAACAATTTATGAGGTATACTATGGAACCGATCACCGTAAACTATAAAGTATTGGACCCCCGGGCCAAGGTGCCCGCCTATGCAACGCCGGGGGCAGCGGCGGCCGACCTGTGCGCCGTGCTGGATGCGCCCCTGACGCTGGCCCCCATGCAGCGGGCGTTGGTGCCCACCGGCCTTGCCATCGAGCTGCCTGGCCCCCACGCTGTGGCGCTGGTCTATGCCCGCAGCGGCCTTTCCATCAAGCACGGCCTGTGCATGGCAAACGGCGTGGGTGTGGTGGACAGTGACTACCGCGGGGAACTGAAGGTGCCCATGATCAATCTGGGCACCGAGGCCTATACCATCCAGCCCGGTGAGCGTGTGGCACAGCTCTGCATTGCACCGGTGTATACCGCTGCCTTTGCTCAGGCGGCCGAACTGGGGGATACCCAGCGCGGCGCGGGCGGCTTTGGCTCAACGGGGAAGTGAAGCGTATGAAAGATCTGATCCTGGCTTCCCAGAGCCCCCGACGGAAAGAACTGTTGAGCCTGTACACGACGGATTTTACCGTCTGCGTCAGCGATTTTGACGAGGATGCCGTGACGGCGGATACCCCCGCCCGGCTGGTGGAACAGCTTGCCCGGGGCAAGTGCCTTGCTGTGGCCAAGGAACACCCCGGTGCCGTGGTGCTGGGCTGCGATACCGTGGTGGATGTGAACGGCGAGGTGTTTGGCAAGCCTCACAGCCCGGACGATGCCAGACGGATGCTCCGCGCGCTGTCCGGCGCGACTCACTATGTGCACACCGGTGTCTGCGTTTCCGATGGCACCCGCACCGAGAGCTTTGTGGATACCTGCAAGGTCACCTTCTTTCCGCTGAGCGAGGAGGAGATCGAGCGGTACGCCGCCACAGAGGAGCCCTACGATAAGGCCGGTGCCTACGCCATCCAGGGCCGCGCGGCGGTCTGGCTGGATGCCATTGAGGGTGATTATTACACCATTATGGGCCTGCCTGTCAGCCGGACGGTCCGCCTGCTTGAACAGTTCTGACAGTTTGCGCGGCGGAACGTGCAGAAAAATGAAAAATACGGAAAAACTTGACAAAACGCTTGAGAAAACGTTGACTTGCGGCTATAATAGAAACGTGTTATTCTGCGATAGGCGGTCAAACCCTGTGGAGTTTGGGCCGCCGTGCGTTTTGGAATAGACCGGAAATACGAAGGAGAGCTTCATTATGAGTTTTTTGTCAAAGGACGTTGGCGTTGATCTGGGTACTGCCAATACCCTGGTTTACATGAAGGGCAAGGGCATCATCATGCGGGAGCCCTCGGTCGTGGCTGTGGATACCAAGACCGATGAGGTGCGCTGCGTGGGTGCTGAGGCAAAGGCTGTCATCGGCCGTACCCCCGGCAGCATCGTGGCGGTCCGCCCCCTGAAGGACGGTGTCATCGCCGATTTCGATATCACGGCAAATATGCTGGAGAACTTCCTGAAAAAGGCCTGCGGCAACAGCATGTTCTCCCGCCCCCGCGTGGTCATCTGCATCCCCTCGGGCGTGACCGAGGTGGAGCGCCGCGCTGTGCGTGAGGCGACCCTCAAGGCCGGTGCCCGTCAGGTCTCCGTCATCGAGGAGCCCATGGCTGCTGCCATCGGCGCCGGTCTGCCCATCAGCGAGCCCTCCGGCAGCATGGTGGTGGACATCGGCGGCGGCACCAGCGAGGTGGCCGTCATCAGTTTGGGCGGCATCGTGGCGGCCCGCAGCGTGCGCGTGGGCGGCGACGAGTTCGACCAGAGCATCATCGCCTACATCAAGCGCAAGTACAACCTGCTCATCGGTGAGCGCACCGCCGAGCAGATCAAGATCGAGATCGGCTCCGCCTACGAGCTGGACCAGGAGACCAGCATGGAGATCAAGGGCCGCAACCTGGTGGACGGCCTGCCCAAGAACATCACCGTCCACTCCGAAGAGGTGCGGGAGGCTCTGGAAGAGAGCCTGCAGAAGATCACCGACGCCATCAAGGAGACCCTGGAGCGCACCCCGCCGGAGCTGTCGGCGGACATCATCGACCACGGCATCATGCTCACCGGCGGCGGCGCTCTGCTGCGCGGCCTGGATCAGCTGATCAACCGTGAGACCGGCATCGACGTGCACGTGGCCGAGAATCCTCTGGACTGCGTGGCCGTGGGCGCGGGCGCGGTGCTGGATCATCTGGACATCCTCAGCGACGTGCTGGACGACGATTCCAGCCACTTCTGATCGCCGCGAAAAAAGCGGCGCAGCGCGGAAAAACTGTGCGCGGGCGGCGTTCTTTCGCCGCCCGCTTTTGAATTGAACGCCCCGGCGGGCCCGGGGCGCAAGGAGTCTTGCCCATGCGCGACTTTTTCTACACCAAAAAATTCAAGATCCTGCTGGCGGTGGCGGTGGTGCTGGCGGGCATGATGGCCTGGGCCGGCGCCAACGGCCGGCTGACCAACGCCCCCCAGGAAATCATGGGCGCGCTGCTCACCCCAGTCCAGAAAGCGGCCCAGCTGTTCAGCGGCGGGCTGGACGGCCTGCTGGACAAATACGTGCGCATCGACCAGATCATCGCCGAGAACGAGCAGCTCCAGCAGGAGAACCAGGAGCTGCGGGACCAGCTGGTGGACTATGACCAGCTGGCGGCGGAGAACAAGGCCTTCCGGGACCTGCTCAACATCCGGGAGGAGAACCCCGAGTTCCAGTATGCCTCGGCCTTCGTCATCAGCCGCGACCCGCTGGACCGCTTCGGCGGCTTCACCATCGACCAGGGCACCCTGCACGGGGTGGAGAAGGGCGATGTGGTGGTCAGCGACAAGGGCTACCTTGTGGGCCGTGTGCTGGAGGCGGACCTCTCCAGCAGCAAGGTGATGACCATCCTGCAGCCCGGCTCCTATGTGGCCTGCCTTGTGAGCCGCACCCGTGACAGCGGCAACCTGAACGGCTCGGCGGACTACGCCGCCGACGGCATGTGCGTGCTGGAAAACCTGCCCCGGGACACCCTGGCCATGGTGGGCGACGAGATCATCACCACCGGCCTGGGGGGCGAGTTCCCCGCCAACATCCGGGTGGGCACCATTCTGGAACTGCTGCCCGAGAACAGCGGCACCTCCACCATCGCGGTGGTGGAGCCGGGAGCGGACATCAACAAACTCACCCATGTATTCATCGTCACCGACGTATCCGCCGGGGAGTAAACGCAGGGAGGACGCGCCATGACCTCACGCAGAAAGCGCAATCTGATGCTGGCCGGCAAATGGGCCGGCTACTTTGTGCTGCTCCTGCTGGCCGCCACCCTCCAGACCACCCCCGGTTTTCTGGTGCTGGGTGAGATACGCCCGGTGTTCATCCTGCCCCTGTGCCTGGGGGTGGCGGTGTGCGAAGGGGAGTATCCCGGCGCCTTTTTCGGCGCGGTGGGCGGCCTTCTGTGGGACTTCACCGCCGGCCGTCCCGGCGGCCTGCTGGCGCTGGAACTGCTCTTTGTCTGCTTCGGCGCGGCCATCCTGGTGGAGCTTTACCTGCGCCTCAATTCCATGAACTTTGTGCTGGTGAGCGGCGTGTGCGCCCTCATCGTCACCGGCGTGGACTTTTTGTTCTTCTACGCCATGCCCGGCTACGCCGGCGCGGCGGCCCGCTACTTTGAGGTGGTGCTGCCCATCGCGGTGTTCACCGCCGCCCTTTCGCCCACCAGCCTCTGGGCGGCCCGGCAGGTGAACCGCCGCTTCGCATTGCCCGACTGAACCCTGACTTTCACTCACCGACGCACTGAAGGAGGTGCCGCCCATGGACCGAAAAAGCCTTGCCCGCCGTCTCGGCGCGCTGATCGTCGCCACTGTGGTGGTGCTGGGAATTTTTCTTTTGCGGCTGGTGCAGTTCCAGCTGGTGCAGGGCGAAGAACTGCTGGAAAAGGCCCAGCAGGTGAGCAACTACCTGTTCAGCATCCCCGCTGCCCGGGGCGAGATCGTGGACGAATACGGCCGGGCCATGGCCTCCAACGTTTCCGGCTACAACCTGGTCATCAACAAGCTGATGCTCACTGGCGATCTGAACGAGACGCTGGTGGAGCTGGTGGAGATCCTGCAGGCCGGCGGCGATGAATGGAACGACACCATGCCCATCAGTATGCCGGAGAACGGCCACTATGAATTCACCGCCGACGAGGACGACGCCCGCGCCCAGAGCCGGCTGGAGGAGCTGAAGGACAACCTGGTCAAGCAGCAGTACGCCACCGCTGACCAGGTGATGGTCGCCGTGGTGGAGCGCTATGACCTGCAGGACTATGACCCCGAGTGGCAGCGCATCCTGGGCGGCATCCGTTACCAGATGGAGCTGGAAGAATTCAGCGACAACAACAACTTCACTCTCGCCGAGGACGTGAGCAGCCGCACGGTGGCCACCGTGAAGGAGCGGGGCCTCACCAGCGAGGGCGCGGACATCACCGAGACCAGCTACCGGGTCTACGCCGACGGCACCCTGGCGCCCCATCTTCTGGGCTATGTGGGCCCTATCTACGCCGAGGACTGGAAAGTCACCGACGAGGACGGCAATGTCAGCTATCCCCTGAAGGAAAAGGGCTACGCCATGAACGACACCATCGGTCAGGCGGGCCTGGAGCAGGTGGGTGAGGATAAACTGCGGGGCAGCGACGGCCTCAAGCAGGTCACCCGCGACAAAAACGGCGTCATCATCTCCACCGAGGTCATCCAGAACCCGGAGCCGGGCCTCACCATGGTGACCACCATCAACGCCGACCTGCAGAAAAAGGTCTACGAGGCGCTGGAAAACCAGATCCTCAACCTGCAGGCCAACGGCAAGCAGTATAAAGGCAAAGAGGCCTGCGCCGGCGCGGTGGTGGTGATCGACGTCAAAACCGGCGGCGTTTTGGCCTGCGTCAATTACCCCAGCTACGATCTGAACCTGCGCAGCACCAACGCCGCCCAGTATGCCAGCGATCCCAACACCCCGCTGGTGGACCGGGCACTGCGCGGCCTGTATTCGCCGGGCTCCACCTTCAAGCCGGTGGTGGCGCTGGAGGGCCTGCTCTCCGGCCTCATCACCCCCACCGACACACCGGTGCGCTGCGGCGGCGCCCAGGCCAGCTACAACTACTACGTCACCAGCGGCGGCCCCCGGTGCGAGGGCATCGGCCATGTGGGCGGCGGCAGCCTGAACGTCTACGACGCTTTGGGCTACAGCTGCAACACCTATTTCTACGACCTGGGCCGCCGGGAAGGGGCCGAGAACTTCAACGAGATGGCCCGTCAGCTGGGCCTTGCCACCGAGACGGGGGTGGAGCTGTCGGAGTACACCGGCCGCACCACCGACCCGGACGACGACAACTTCACCCTGGGCCTTGAGCTGATGGCCGCCATCGGCCAGGGCAACACCGCCGTGACCCCGGTGCAGCTGGCCACCTACGCCGCCACCATCGCCAACGACGGCACCCGCTACCGCACCCACTTCATCTCCAGCTACCGCGATTCCAACACCGGCGAGGTGGTGGAGAGCTTCGAGCCGGAGGTGGTGGCTCAGGTGGAGGACAACGTGGGCGCCTTCGACGCGGTGGAGGAAGGTATGATCCGCGCCGCCAAGAACAGCAGCGCCCTGCGGGACTACCCTATGACCATCGCCGTCAAGACCGGCAGCCCCCAGCGCGCGGAGTACTACGACAAGGAGAACGGCCTGACCTACCTGAACAGCGCGGTCATCGCCTACGGCCCGGTGGAAGATCCCCAGATCGCCATCGGCGCCATCATGGAATACGGCGGCGGCGGTTCCAATCTGCTGCCGGTGGTGCGGGACATCTTCAACGCCTATTTCATCGAAAAAACCGGCGACCTGCAAAGCGCCGAAGCGGGCCAGCTTCTGCCCTGAAAAACGGCGCAGCAACGCCGTTTGCGGGCGGTTTTTGTCCCTTCTTCACAAAATATCCCTTGCGCTCCGGGATAGTTTGTGCTACTATGATAATACGAGCGTGCTGTTCCCGTCCGCCGGGGCGATATGCAGCTGGCAGAAACCAACCGGCAGGGAGGCATGAGTTTGAGCGCAAAGATCGTGATGGTGGCTTCTGGCAAGGGAGGCACCGGTAAGAGCACCCTGTCGGTGCTGCTGGGCAGCCGCCTTGCCGCCGCAGGGTCAAAGGTGTTGCTCATCGAGCTGGATTCCGGCCTGCGCAGTGTGGACATCATCTCCGGCGTCTACGGCAAAACGGTCTATGACATCGCCGATGTGCTCAGCGGCCGGTGCGAAGGCGCCAAGGCCGTGGTGGAAAGCCCGCTCTATCCGCACCTCTCGGTCATCTCCGCGCCCTATGAATGGGGCGGCACGGTGCAGCCGGAGGCGCTGAACAAGCTGCTGGAAAAAATGTCGCCCTTTTTCGACTGGGTTTTGGTGGACACCGCCGCCGGTCTGGGGGCGCCTTTCAAGGCGGCGCTTTCGGTGAGCGAAACGGTGCTGCTGGTGCTCACGCCGGACCCCGTCACCCTGCGTGACGGCCACATCGCGGCGGACGAGGCCTTTGCCGCCGGCGCAAAACAGGTCCGCCTGGTGCTCAACCGGGTGGGGCCGGGCAGCTTCGGCGGCGCGGTGCGTGACCTGGACGAATGCATCGACACGGTGGGCGCCCAGCTGATCGCCGTGGTGCCCGAGAGCAGCCAGCTTCAGGTGTGCGCCGCCAAAGGACAGGCGCTGCCCGCCGACACCCTGGCCTTCCGCGCGGTGGACAACCTTGCCCGCCGCCTTCTGGGCCAGCGGGTGCCACTCGCCGTGTGGGGCTGAAAAGCCGCCGCAGGCGTTTTTTCAATCATATCCGTACTACGAACATCGTGTAATAAACGTTGGGAAACAGAGCAGGGGGTAGGAAACAATGAATATCGCGCTGATCGCGCACGACACCAAAAAAGAACTGATGGTCCAGTTCTGCATCGCCTATTGCGGCATCCTCAGCCAGCACACGCTGGTGGCCACGGGCACCACGGGCAAGGTGGTCAGCGAGGCCACCGGTCTGCCCATCCAGTGCTTCCTGGCGGGCGTGCAGGGCGGCGACCAGCAGATCGCGGCGCGCATCGCCTGCAACGAGATCGACCTGCTGCTGTTCTTCCGGGACCCCATCAGCGCCAAGCCCCACGAGCCCAACGAGATGAACCTGCTGCGTCTGTGCGACGTGCGCAACATCCCGCTGGCCACCAACATCGCCACCGCCGAGGTGCTCATCCACGGCCTGGAGCGGGGCGATCTGGAGTGGCGCAGCATCGTCAATCCCAAACGGTAAACAAAAAACTCCCGGCCGGGCGGCCGGGAGTTTTTTTATGCCTTTTTTCAGAACATCCGGTAATCCAGTTCCCGGGGCAGCGGCAGGGTTCGGTCGATGTCCGTCTCGGTGAAGGCGCGGCCCTCGGCGGCGGCTTTCTTCCGCGCCTCGGCCTCGAACCACACGTTGGCCAGGCCCAGCGCGCCCTCGCGGATCATGGCGTAATCCACCCGGAAACACTCGTCCACGAAATCCAGCTTGCCCAGTTTCACCGCGGCTTCCGCAGCGGACAGCCGGGCGCTCTGGGTGCGGCGGCTTTCGGGCAGCGCCTGCCACAGGGCCCAGGCTTCGCCGTGGCGGCCGGCCCGCACAAGGCCCTCCAGCGCCAGCTCCGCAAAGCTCACGTCCAGCTTGTCGCCCTCCAGGCGGTGGGCGGCGGTGAACCAGTCCTCGGCGGCGGCCCAGTCCTCACGGCGGGCGGCCAGTTTGCCCAGCGCGGCGGCGGCAAAGGCGTCGCCGGCGGCGGCCAGCGCCTCCAGAACGGGCAGGGCCTCGACCTCGCGGTCGTTCTCCACCAGCGCCACGGCCCACTGGAAGCGGGCGGCGGCGGTGGCGTCGGGACGGGCGGCCAGGGCCTCCAGACGGCCCAGCCATTCGGGCGCGGTCATGTAGGCGGCGGGCAGGGCCGTGTCGGGCAGCATGCCGCCGCCCAGCGCCTCCACCCAGGGCCAGAGAGCGCTCTCCGGGTCGGGGGCGGGGAAGGCCAGATGGGGCGCGAAGTCGCCCTCGCCCTCGGCGGCGCGGCGCAGCCGCTCCAGACCGCCCCGCTCGTCGCCCGCAAAGAGCAGCGAGCCGCCGGGCAGGGTCGCCGCTGCGCCGCAGGCGGCGTCGATGGCCGCCACATCGGCGGCGGGCAGCAGGGCCTCCACCTGCCGGGCCACCTTGTCCCGGGCGTCGTGCCACTCGCCGGCCACGTGGTTGGCGGGGGCGGTGAAGGCGCCGAAGATCTGGGTGAAGGACACAACGGCCTTCGGCCCGATGGTGGCGGTGTGCAGCTGTGTGGGGGCGAGGCCCGCCTGCACCTCGATGTAGTCGCCCTCGCCGGGATTCGAGAGGTAATCGCACCAGTGCCGCCCGCCCTGCAGGTTGCCCCAGCAGAACATCTTGCGGGCGAAGAGGGGCTGGGTGCTGCGCTCAAACAGGCCGCGTCCGTCCTCCTCGGCGGCCACCTCCCAGGGGGCCGGCTCGGTGCGCTCGTTCTGGAAGAAGTACTCGGTGGAGAAGGGGATGTCCCAGGGGTAGCTGGCGTCCGCGCCGCCCATGGTGGGCGGGCAGGGCATCTCGCACCGGCCAAAGCCCGGGTTCACGCCGTAATCGGTCATCTGCAGCTGGTGCAGCACCTGGCCCGAGGGGCTGAACACCCGGGTGCGGGCCGTCAGCGGCACGGCGGTGTTGGTCCACCAGTAGAGGGGAGAGGCGCTGTCCAGCGTGTTCTCGATGCGCACATGCACCGCCAGCTGCTTTGCGCCGTCGGGCAGGTGGAAGTCCAGCTGGTAGACCTGCCGCTGGATGGCCTCATACTGGTACATCCGCAAAAACTCTTCGCCGTCGGCGGCGGTCACCTTGCAGCTGTAAAGCGGCGAGCAGGTGAACACATGGTGGCCGGTGTGGCCCAGGTTCCACTCCACGCCGCCGGAGAACCAGGCGTTGCGGATGCCCAGATTCGCCACCCGCAGCACCGGGTTTTCGAACAGCAGCTCACGCCCCTCGTCCTTGTCGAACAGGGACCACATCCGCCCGCCCAGGGTGGGCATCAGGGTGGCTTTCAGATGCTCGTTTTCCAGCACCAGTGCCGGCAGGCTCACCGGCTCGCTGCTGCGGGTGTAGCGGTCCTGCATGCGGTAGGGCAGGGTGCGCGCGCCGCACCCCACGCCGTAGCCTTCCTCGTCCCGGGGCAGGAAGGTGCCGTTCTGGGGCACCTTGAGGTCCTGCACCGGCGCGCGGAAGAAGGGCTGGGGGTCCTGCGGCCCGGGCAGCGCGCCCGGCAGGGTCAGCTGGGTGGCAGTAAGTTGCATGATGTCAATGCTCCTTTTCCTACAAAAATTCGGTCCGAAATTTGCACCGCCGAGGGTGCTTTGTGACCCCATTATATCCCCGTCCCGGCGGGCCGGACAAGGGGGAGATATTTGGCTTTTCGTCTGCCTTTTTTGTCCTTTCGGAAACGCTGCGCCGCCCTTTTTTCGCCGGGTGGGTGTTGTGGCCGAAGAGGATGTGTTATAATAGGACAAAGCGAAAAACCGCCTGCCCGCGCAGGCGCTGCAAGGGGGAGGACCCATGAGATCACAACTGCTTACCGTGGCCGCCGCCGCGCCCCGGGTGCACATCGCCGCGCCCGAGCGCAACGCCCGGGAGATGCTGGCGCTGGCGGTGGAGAACGCCGACGCGGGCGTGCTCCTGTTCCCGGAGCTGGCCATCACCGGCTACACCTGCGCCGACCTGTTCGGCCAGACCCGCCTTCTGGACGCCGCCTGCCACTGGGTGAACCGGCTGGCAAAGGAGGCCTGGGAAAAGGGCTTCAAAGGCCTGCTGGCGGTGGGCGCGCCGGTGCGTGCGGACAACCAGCTCTTCAACTGCCTGGTGTTTCTGCACGGCGGCGCTCCGGTGGCCATGGTGCCCAAGAGCTGCCTGCCCAACTACGGCGAATTTTACGAAAAGCGGTGGTTCGCCCCCGCCTCGGCCCGTCGGTCGGACAGTGTGCTCTGGCCGCTGGAAAACGGCGAGTGCATCCAGGTGCCCTTCGGCGAGGACCTGCTGGTGACTGACCGCACCGGCGCGGTGGTGCTGGGGGCGGAGATCTGCGAGGACCTGTGGGCCCCCGCTCCGCCCAGCGGCCCCGCCTGCCTGGCCGGGGCGGACCTTATCCTGAACCCCTCCGCCAGCAACGAGACGGTCACAAAGAGCGACTACCGCCGCCAGCTGGTGGCGGGCCAGTCCGCCCGGTGCGACTGCGTCTATGTCTACGCCGGCGCGGGCGATACCGAAAGCACCACCGACCTGGTGTTCAGCGGCCACGGCATGATCTGTGAGAACGGCCGCATCCTGGCCGAACAGCTGTATCCCGCCCCCGGCAGCGTCATCCGGGCGGTGGTGGACATCGAGCGGGTGCGGGCCGACCGGATGCGCCACGGCTCCTATATGGAGAGCATGCGTCCCGGTGTTTACCGCACCGTGCGGCTGGCGGCGGACCTCATCGACCCGGACGCCCAGATGGAGCTGCTGGCCCGGCGGCCGGAGGAGCGGCTGCCCTTTGTGCCCGGCGACCCGGCAAAGCTGGACGGGCGCTGCGCGGAGATCGCCCACATTCAGGCGGCCGGCCTTGCCCGGCGTCTGGAAGCCAGCGGGGTCAGGCGGGCGGTCATCGGCCTGTCCGGCGGGCTGGACAGCACCCTCGCCTTTCTGGCGGCGCTGCAGGCGATGGAGCGGCTGGGCCGCCCCGCCTCCGACGTGCTGGCGGTGAGCATGCCCTGCGTGGGCACCACCAAACGCACCTTCGGCAACGCCGCGTCGCTGGCGCAGCTCACCGGCGCGGAATACCGGGAGATCCCCATCAAAAACGCCCTGGACGGCCACCTTGCGGACATCGGCCATCCCGCCGATCTCTACGATACCACCTTTGAGAACGCCCAGGCCCGGGAGCGCACCCAGATCCTGATGGACCTGGCCAACCAGGAGGGCGGCATCGTGGTAGGCACCGGCGATCTGTCCGAGCTGGCGCTGGGCTGGTGCACCTACAACGGCGACCAGATGAGCATGTACGGGGTGAACGCCTCGGTGCCCAAGACCCTTGTGCAGGCCATGGTGGCCTGGCACGCCCGCCGTCTGTGCGACAACGAGCCCCGCATCACCCGGGTGCTGCTGGACATTCTGGACACCCCCATCAGCCCGGAGCTGCTGCCGGTGGCGGAAGACGGCGCGCTGGTGCAGAAGACCGAGGAGACCCTGGGCAAATACGATCTGCACGATTTTGCCCTCTACCATATGCTGCGGAACGGCTATGCCCCCCAGCGCATTCTGGAGATGGCCTGCCTTGCCTATCCCGAGGTGAGCCGGGAGACGGTGCGCACCACCCTCAAGACCTTCTACCGCCGCTTCTTCACCCAGCAGTTCAAGCGCAGCTGCCTGCCGGACGGCCCCAAGGTGGGCTCGGTGAGCCTCTCGCCCCGGGGCGACTGGCGCATGCCCAGCGACGCCGAGGCGGCGGAATTCCTGGATTTCGAATAAAAGACCCATTTTTTTACAAATACGGATAAAAAATGTCATATTTCACAGGGGATGAATCGTTCTTATAACAGCGTTATCCTAAATATCTTCTCTCAAGGAGGAAGGAATCCATGAACAAGAACATCGTGCTCTGCGTCATCCTCAGCATCATTACTTGCGGCATCTACGCGCTGTATTGGATGTACACCATCAACGAGTCTGCCCGCACCGTGAACCCGAACGAGTGGCAGATGGAAGGTATTCTGGTGATCGTGCTGTCCATTGTTACCTGCGGCATCTTCGGCATGTACTGGTACTACAAGATGGGCAAGGCGTTCATGGCCATCGGCGCGCCCGACAACAGCCTGCTGTATCTGGTGCTGTCCCTCTTCGGCCTGGGCATCGTGAACCTGTGCATCATGCAGGACTCCATCAACCGCGCGTATCCTGCCCAGTAAAATCCGCAAAAAAGCGCCGCCCCCTTGCCGGGGGCGGCATTTTTTGCGCCTTTTCCTTGTATTCGGCGCCAAAAGCAAGTATAATGAACTGATGTAAAAAGACTGTTCGCCGGACCGTTTCGTCCGGCGCGGAAAAGAGGAACCAAAAATGGAGACCATGGGCAACCTGCGCCGCACCCGATATTGCGGCGAAGTGCGCCTGGCGGATGCCGGGCAGGAGATGGTGGTGGCCGGTTCGGTGGCCAAGTGCCGCGACAAGGGCGGCATCATCTTTGTGGACCTGCGGGACACCACCGGTATTTTGCAGCTGGTGTTCGACGACGGCACCGACCGGGCCGTGTTCGAGAAGGCCGGCAGCCTGAAGAGCGAGTATGTCGTGATTGCCAAGGGCACCCTGCGTGAGCGGGACGCCAAGACCGACAAGATCCCCACCGGCGAGGTGGAGCTGTATGTGAGCGAGCTGCGGGTGCTCAGCGCCGCGGAGACCACTCCCTTTGAGATCCGGGACGAGATCAAGGTCAAGGACGAGCTGCGCCTGAAGTACCGCTATCTGGACCTGCGCCGCCCGGCCATGCACGAGCCGCTGGTGGTGCGCAGCAAGATTTGCCAGGTCACCCGCAACTTCCTGTGCGACAACCACTTCTGCGAGATCGAGACCCCGATGCTGATGAAGTCCACCCCCGAGGGCGCCCGCGACTATCTGGTGCCCAGCCGGGTGCAGCCGGGCCACTTCTACGCCCTGCCTCAGTCTCCCCAGATCTACAAGCAGATCCTGATGCTCTCCGGCTTTGACCGCTACTTCCAGATCGCCCGCTGCTTCCGCGACGAGGACCTGCGTGCCGACCGTCAGCCCGAGTTCACCCAGATCGACCTGGAGATGAGCTTCGTCTCTGAGGACGACGTGATGGAGATCTGCGAGGGCCTGCTGAAGAAGCTGTGGAAGGAAGTGCTGGACATCGACCTGCCCGAGCACTTCGAGCGCCTCAGCTGGGACGAGGCCATGGCCCGCTTCGGCTCCGACAAGCCGGACACCCGCTTCGGCCTGGAGCTGCAGGACGTGACCGACGCGGTGCGTTCCACCGAGTTCGCCCCCTTCAAGAACGCCATTGCCGCCGGCGGCAGCGTGCGCCTCATCAACTGCAAGGGCCTGGCCCATCAGCTGACCCGCAAGACCATCGACAAGCTGGTGGACGTGGCCAAGACCTACGGCGTCAAGGGCCTGGCCTACACCCGCCTCACCGAGGAGGGCGAGACCTCCAGCTTTGAGAAGTTCCTCACCGAGGAGGAGAAGGCCGCCCTGCGCAACGCCGCGGGCGCCGAGTGCGGCGACGTGCTGCTGGTGGTGAGCGATGAGAACTCCACCCGCGCCTGCACCGCCCTGGGCCAGGTCCGTCTGGAGGTGGGCCGCCGCTGCGAGCTCATCGACCCCGCCAAGTTCAACTTCCTGTGGGTGGTGCGCTTCCCGCTGTTCGAGTACAGCGAGGAGGAGGGCCGCTTCATGGCCATGCACCATCCCTTCACCATGCCCACCGAGGACTCCATGGACAAGGTGGAGTCCGACCCCGGCGCCTGCTACGCCAACGCCTACGACGTGGTGCTCAACGGCGTGGAGCTGGGCGGCGGTTCCATCCGTATCAACGACCCCGAGCTGCAGGCCCGGATGTTCAAGGCGCTGGGCTTCACCGAGGAGCGCGCCCGCGAGAACTTCGGCTTCCTGATGGACGCCTACCGCTACGGTGCGCCCCCCCACGGCGGCTGGGCCATCGGCCTGGACCGTCTGGTGATGCTGATGCTGGGCCGCGATTCCATCCGCGACGTCATCGCCTTCCCCAAGGTGCAGAACGCCAGCGAGCTGATGAGCGGCGCGCCCGACACCGTGGACGAGAAACAGCTGCGTGACCTGTGCATCGAGTGCACCGGCTCCGAGGAGTAAACAACAAACGAGAACGCCCCCGCGGCCATTGGCCGCGGGGGCGTTTTTCTGTCGGGTCACACCGGAACGGGCGAGGCTGTTTTCTTACAGGCCGTTGTGGGCGTTGTAGGCAGCCGCCAGAGCGTTGGTGTTCTTGATGAGGATGTGCATGGCAATGAAGGGGCCGATGCCGCACAGCAGCGAGCCGACCAGGTACCACAGCAGCACGCTGGTGCCGTTCTCCTGGAAGGTGATGCCATAGCGGGGAGCGTTGGCCGCCAGACGATTGCCCAGCTTGTACTCCCAGTACAGGCCGTAGAAACCGCAGGTGACGAAGCTCAGCAGGATGAAGGCCAGCAGACCGCCGGTCTTTTCGCCGTCATCGCGGCACATGGTGTTCACATCGCGGGCAATGGAATAGATGAAATAGTAGCCGTAGATGCCGCAGGTGATGATGGACAGCAGGATGTAGGCGATCAGGCTGCGGTTGGTCTGGATGCGCACGGCGGGATAACCGGCCGCCTGGGCCTGCGCCTGATACTGGGCAGCCTGGGCCTGCTGCTGGGCCTGATGGGCGTCATAGGCGCTCTTGGCGGAGGCAGCGGCCGCGCCGGCCTGCTGCTGCACCTCGCCCGCGCCCTTTTTCAGAGCTTCGGTGATGATGGTCAGCTTGGCGCTGGGGTCGTTGATGACGCTGGCGGGCTGAGGCGCTTCCTTCATCAGGTAGAGGATGCCCCACACACCGCCCAGGCAGACGGCCAGCCAGAAGGCCAGGCCCACCAGGCTGCCCAGAGCGTTCAGAAACATTCTGAAGGTGAAGAACTGGTAGAAAATGATGTTCAGCAGGATGGAGAGCACCAGGGTCAGCAGCCGAACGATCAGCAGGCCCGCCGCGCTGGCAGTCAGGCCAAAGACCAGGGCTTCGGTGTTCTCTTTGGTGCGGCGCAGCGCCAGCAGCGCCAGCATAGCGGCAGCTGCCAGATAGCACACCAAAGAGCCCAGGTTCAGCACCATGTAGAACAGGGAGGGAATGTCGGCATAGCGCACAAGGGTGACGAGGCTGCCAAAGACGCCGCCGATGGAACCCAGCGCCCGCAGTACGCAGACGACACCGCAGATGGCGGCGAAGATCTTCAGGACCAGGTCATAACTCACGCCGCCGTTCGCGGGAGCCGCGCCGGCAGGCTGGGCCGGAGTGGGGGGAACCGGCGGCGGGCCGCCGACAGGCCCGTTCGCGGGGCCGTTCCCCGGAGTGGGCACCGGGTCGGGCAGGGGCACGGGGGCGGGCCCCTCCTCCTTGGGAGCGGGGTCAGCCACCGGGTCGGGCAGAGGCATAGGCGCGGGATCGGGCAGAGGCATGGGTGCGGGTTCCTCCGCCTTGGGGGCGGGGGCGGCTTCCGGCTCCGGCACAGGCAGGTCGAACACCAGCTCCGGCGCGGGCGGGGCCTCGGGCGCGGGGCCCGGCTCCACCACCAGCTCCGGTTCGGCAGCCGGCGCGGGCGCTTCGGGCTGAGGCGCCTGCTCCTGCACCGGCTCGGTCACAGGCTGGGCTGCGCCGCAGAAGGTGCAAAAGTTGCTGTTTTCGGGGATCTCTTTTCCGCATTGCTTGCAGATCATGGCCATTCCTCACTTTCCAAGCGGCAAAAGCCGCAGAATACGATGGAACAGCCCCGTTTCGGGGGCAAACACCACCACGCTGTCGGTGGGGTCCGCCAGACGCACGGCATACACCGCCACGAAGGCGATGCCTGCCGCCCACAGCAGGGCGCTCGTCAGGCGGCGGGGCAACCGGCGCCGAAAAAGGAACACCAGCACGCCCAGGGGGATCGTCCAGAACAGCGGGTGATAAGCAAAGGCTGCCGCCCAGTTGCCGGAGAGCACCTCCAGCCAGGCGCGGGTCATGCCGCACCCGGCGCAGGACACGCCGGTAATGGCTTTGATGGGGCAGCCCATGCCCAGAAAGTGCAGCGCGACATACAGCGCCGCAATGGCGGCCAGCGCGGCCAGGTCCTGCTTTTTCATCCTGCCGTCCCGGTCAGTTCTTCAGCGCCTGCATGGGAGCGGGGATGCGTCCGCCCCGGTCGATGAACACCTTGGGGCTGCAGGTGCTGATGGACATGATGGGCGCATAGCCCAAAAGGCCGCCGAAATCCAGTTCTTCGCCGGCGGTGCGGCCGATGGCCGGGATCACGCGCACGGCGGTGGTCTTGGTGTTCACCATGCCGATGGCCGCTTCGTCGGCGATGAGGGCGCTGATGACCTCGGCGGGGGTGTCGCCGGGGATGACCACCATGTCGATGCCCACGCTGCAAACGGCGGTCATGGCTTCCAGTTTCTCCATGCACAGGCTGCCCCGGCGCACGGCCTGGATCATGCCCTCGTCCTCGCTCACGGGGATAAACGCGCCGGACAGGCCGCCCACATGGTTGGAGGCCATCACGCCGCCCTTTTTCACCGCGTCGTTGAGCAGGGCGAGGGCGGCGGTGGTGCCGCACTGGCCGCAGCTTTCCAGGCCCATCTCTTCCAGAATGTTGGCCACGCTGTCGCCGATGGCGGGGGTGGGGGCAAGGCTCAAATCAACGATGCCGAAGGGCACGCCCAGCTCTTTGGCGGCCAGATTGCCCACCAGCTGGCCCATGCGGGTGATCTTGAAGGCGGTGCGCTTGATGAGCTCCGCCACCTCGTCCAGGGGGGCGTCCTTGGGCAGCTTCGCCAGCGCCGCGCGCACCGCGCCCGGGCCGGAAACGCCCACATGCACCACACAGTCCGGCTCGCCCACGCCGTGGAAGGCGCCCGCCATGAAGGGGTTATCCTCCGGCGCGTTGCAGAACACCACCAGCTTGGCAGCGCCCATGCACTGATTGTCGGCGGTGGCCTCGGCGGCGGCGCGCACCACCTGGCCCATCTTCTTCACCGCGTCCATGTTCAGGCCGGTCTTGGTGGAGCCGATGTTCACGCTGCTGCAAACGATGTCGGTCTCGGCCAGCGCCCGGGGAATGGACTCGATGAGCCGCTCGTCGCCGGCGGAAAAGCCCTTATGTACCAGCGCGCCGAAGCCGCCGATAAAGTTCACGCCCACCGCCTTGGCCGCCTTGTCCAGCGCCTTGGCGTAGTCCACCGGGTCGGCGTCGGGGGCACTGGCCAGCAGCATGGCGATGGGGGTCACGCTGATGCGTTTGTTGATGATGGGGATGCCGTAGTCACTGCTGATCTTCTCCACCACCGGCACCAGCCGCGCCGCGCGGGTGGAGATTTTATTATAGATCTTCTCGCAGGCGCGTTTGGGGTCGGGGTCGGCGCAGTCCAGCAGGCTGATGCCCATGGTCACGGTGCGCACGTCCAGGTTTTCGGCGGAGATCATGTTGATGGTCTCCATAATGTCGCGGGTGTTGATCATGCTCATTGAAACTGCCTCCCGCTCAAATGTGATGCATCGCGTCGAACACTTCTTCGCGGGTCAGATGCAGCTCCATCTGCATTTCGGCGGCAACGTTGTCCAGCCGGCGGCGCACCTCGTCCATGGGCTGGTCGCATTTTTCCAGATTCACCAGCATGATCATGCAGAACATCTGTTGCATGATGCTCTGGGTCACGTCCTCGATGTTGATGTTCAGCTCGGCGCAGACCTGGCTGACCTTGGCCACAACGCCCACGGTGTCCCGGCCCACAACGGTGATAACGGCTCTCATTATACTCTTTCCTCCCTTATTGCCCCGGGCGCAGGCGGACCGCGCCGTACAGGTTATGCTCATTATACCAGATTTTGCGCTCTTTTTGTTTACTTTGCCGAGGTTTTTTTTTATAATTAAAGGCAAACCACAATCAAAACAAGGAACCGAGGTAGTGAATATGGAACGTTTGCTGCAACTGCTGGAAGAAAACGCACGCCTGTCGGTGGAGGACCTGGCCGCCATGCTTTCCGCCACGCCGGAACAGGTCGCCGCAAAGATGGACGAGTACTCCAAGAGCGGTGTCATCCGTGGCTACAAGGCCCTTGTGGACTGGGAAAAGCTGAACGCCGACCGGGTCAAGGCCGTCATCGAGCTGCGGGTGCGCCCCAAGAAGAGCCACGGCTTTGACGAGATCGCCTCCGCCATCGCCTGCTACGACGAGGTGGAGAGCGTGCTTCTGATGAGCGGCGGCTACGATCTGCAGCTCATCCTCACCGGCCGCAGCTTCCAGGAGATCGCCCTCTTCGTGGCCAAGCGCCTGGCCCCCATGGACGACGTGCTGTCCACCGCCACCCACTTCGTGCTGCGCACCTATAAAAAGGACGGCGTGCTCTATGTGGACGAGGAAAAGGACGAGAGGGAGTGGGCCACGCTGTGATGAACTATGAGAAAGTGATCGCGCCTGCCGCGGCGGCCATGCGCCCCAGCGGCATCCGCAAATTTTTCGATCTGGCCGCCGAGATGGAGGGCTGCATCAGCCTGGGCGTGGGCGAGCCGGACTTCAAGACCCCCTGGCGCATCCGGGACGCGGGCATCCGCAGCCTGGAAAAAGGCCGCACCAGCTACACCGCCAACGCCGGTCTGAAAGAACTGCGCTATGAGATCGCCGATTACATGAAGCGCCGCTTTGGTTTGGAATACACCGACCCCATGCACGAGGTGCTGGTCACCGTGGGCGGCAGCGAAGCCATCGACATGGCCATCCGCAGCCTGGTGGCCCCGGGGGACGAGGTCATCATCCCCGAGCCCTGCTTTGTGTGCTACCAGCCCATCACCACCCTCACCGGCGGCGTGCCGGTGCCGGTGCCTCTGAAAGCGGAGAACGAGTTCCGCCTCACCGCCGAGGAGCTGAAGGCCGCCATCACCCCCAAAACCAAGCTGCTGGTGCTGCCCTTCCCCTGCAACCCCACCGGCGCGGTGATGGAGCGGGAGCATCTGGAGGCCATCGCCCAGGTGCTGCGGGGCACCGACATCATGGTGCTGTCGGACGAAATTTACGCCGAGCTGAACTACGGCACCGCCCGCCATGTGAGCATCGCCAGCCTGCCGGGCATGGCCGAGCGCACCATCGTGGTGAACGGCTTCTCCAAGGCCTTTGCCATGACCGGCTGGCGCCTGGGCTTCGCCTGCGGCCCCGCCCCGGTGATGAGCATCATGACCAAGCTGCACCAGAACTGCATCATGTGCGCCCCCACCACCAGCCAGTACGCCGCGGTGGTGGCCATGCGGGAGTGCGACGACGAGATCGAGCGCATGCGCCGGGAGTACGACGTGCGCCGGCGCCTCTTGGTCAAGCGCTTCAACGACATGGGCCTTTCCTGCTTTGAGCCCAAGGGCGCCTTTTATGTGTTCCCCAGCATCCAGTCCACCGGCCTTTCCAGCGCCGAGTTCTGCGAAAAGCTGCTCTACAGCCAGAAGGTGGCCGTGGTGCCCGGCACCGCCTTCGGCGATTCCGGCGAGGGATTCGTGCGGGTGAGCTACGCCTATTCGGTGGCCCACCTCACCGAGGCGCTGAACCGCATCGAGCGTTTCCTGGAGGAGCTGCGCGCCCATGGATGAGCGTGTGTTCTTTGCCGCCGCGCCGGGCTATGACCGGGATACGGTGGACGCCGCCGTGGAGCGGCTTTTGCGGCAGCTGCCCGCCGCGTCCCTGCTGGCCCCGGGCAAAAAGGTGCTGCTGAAACCCAACCTTCTCTCCGGCACCGCCCCCGAAAAGGCGGTGACCACCCACCCGGCGGTGGTGGCGGCAGTCATCCGCGCCGCGAAGCGCCGGGGCGTGGCCGCCTGTGACATCACCGTGGCCGATTCCCCCGGCGGACCTCATGCCTCCGGTCTCGTCAAGTCCGCCTGGAAGGTCAGCGGCATCGCCGCCGTCTGCGCCGAAGAGGGGGTCAACCTCTACACCGGCACCGCCAGCGGCGAGGCCCCCAAGGCTGAAGGGGCAAAACGCTGTTTCACCCTGCTGGAGCCGGTGCTGGCGGCGGACGTCATCGTCGACCTGCCCAAGTGCAAGACCCACATGATGACCGGCCTTTCGGCGGCCACCAAGAACCTTTTTGGCTGCATCCCCGGCCTGCAGAAGGCCGAGTGGCACATGCGCTGCCCGAAAAAAGAGGACTTCGGCGATATGCTCATCGACCTGCTGCTCACCGTGAAGCCCTCCTTCGCCGTGCTGGACGGCATCGTGGGCCACGAGGGCAACGGCCCCAGCGGCGGCAGCCCCCGGCCTCTGGGCTTTGTGGCGGCGGCGGAAAACCTTTTGTCCATGGATTTGGCCCTCTGTGCTATGCTGGGCCTTGCGCCCCAGAGCGTGCCCTACCTTGCGGCGGCTCAAAGGCGGGGCCTTTGCCCCGCGTCCTTCGACCCGGCCCTGGCGGCAGGGGAGACGGCGCTGTTCGCGCCGGTGGAAAACTTCCGCCTGCCGGACTCCTGGCGCAAGATGAACTTTTCCGACTCCGCCCCCCGGGCGGTGCGCTGGGCGGTGCCCGCGGTGGAAAAGTGGGTGGCGCCCCGGCCTCAAATCGCCCGGGCGCGGTGCATCGGCTGCGGCCGCTGCGCCGAGATCTGCCCCCAGCACACCATCGAGGTCAAAAACAAGAAGGCTCGCATCAAGCCCAAAGACTGCATCCGCTGCTTTTGCTGCCACGAGGTCTGCCCGGTGCAGGCCATCGACACAAAGCGGTTTTTCCTTTTCAAAAAACTGTGAGGTGAACGCGCCATGAAACAGGTCACCGTTCTGGCCCCGGCAAAACTCAACCTGACGCTGGACGTCACCGGCCTGCTGCCCGGCGGCTACCACGCGCTGGACATGATCATGCAGGCCATCACCCTCCACGAGCGGGTCACCCTGCGCAAAAGCCGGGACCTTATCCTGCGGCTGCCGGGCAGCCGTGTGCCTCCCAACGAAAAGAACACCGCCTATAAGGCGGCCATGGCCTTCTTCCACTACACCGGCCTGCTGGCGGGGGCAGAGATGGAAGTGCGCAAGGTCACGCCGGTGCGGGCGGGGATGGCGGGCGGCAGCGCCGACGCCGCCGCCGTTCTGGTGGGTCTGAATGCCCTCTACGACGCCCGCCTTTCCATGAGCGAACTCTGCGCCATCGGCGCACAGCTCGGGGCGGACGTTCCCTTCGCTTTGCTGGGCGGCACCTGCCGGGTGCAGGGCAAAGGCGACCTTCTGCGGCCGCTGCCTCCCTGCCCGGACTGCCGCTTTGTGGTGGCCATGCCCAGCGTGGGGGTGAGCACCCCCGCCGCCTTTGCCGCCTACGATGAGGTGGGCTGCACCGTCCACCCGGACGGCGAGGCCGCCGAGGCCGCCGTGCGCGCGGGGGACCTGGACGCTCTCTGCGCCGCCATGGGCAACGCACTGGAAGAATGCAGCGGCGCCAAGGAAACGCCCCACATCAAGAAGCTGCTGCGGCAAAACGGCGCGAAGCAGGCGCTGATGACCGGCAGCGGCGCGGCGGTGTTCGGTGTGTTCGATGACCCTGAGCGGGCCGAAGCCGCCCGGGCCGCGCTGGCAAAGGAGTACCGCCAGGTGTATCTGGCCGCCCCCGACCGGGGCGGCGCGCGGGTGCTTCCTGCGCCGAAACACCGGGGCTGAATAAACCGCAAAAAACACGTCTATACTTTTGGCAGATGTTACCAAAAGGAAGGACGTGTTTTTTTGTTTGCAAAGTTTCATGTTCGCCTCAGCCGCCGGGCGGTGCTGGAGTTCAGCGCGGGGCTGGGCCTTTTCTTCGCGGTGGTACTTACCTGCTGGATGTCCAGCTTCTGCGCTCTGGCCGACGAGGTGCGGGCGAACACCCTGCGGCTGCATGTGCAGGCCAATTCCGACTCCGAGGCCGACCAGGCTCTGAAACTCATCGTGCGGGACGCGGTGCTGGAGGAGATGGGCCCGGTGTTCGCCGCAGCCGAAAGTGAGGCCCAGGCGGCGGCCATCGCGGAAGAGTCCCTGCCTCAGCTGCAGGCCTGCGTGGAGTGCACCCTGAAAGAGCAGGGCAGCGGCCTTTCCGCCCGGGTCTATCTCACCGAGATGTACTTCGACACCACCTATTATGAGGACTTCACCCTGCCCGCCGGGGTCTACGACGCGCTGCGGGTGGAGCTGGGGGCCCACGCGGGCAAAAACTGGTTCTGCGTGCTCTATCCCGGCCTGTGCCTGCCCGCCGCGGGCGAGGCGGCGGTCTACCCCACCGAGGCCCAGCAGAATCTGGTGGAAGCGCCCAAGGTGGAGGTGCGTTTCGCGGCTCTGGAATGGCTGGAGCACCTCACCGGCGGAGCGAAAAACTGAACGGAGGGCACGTTCCCGCATCCCGGCGCATACAATGGGGCCAAGGAGGGATGCGATTTATGGCACAGATCAATCAGGCCGGTGTCACCGCGATGCCGCCCTATTTCGGCACAGTTTTGAGGAATGGTTCGTCCGGGCCGGACTGCGCGCAGGTGCAGACCTGGCTCAACGGGGTGCACAGCCGGTGGCCCCAGGTCCCGTCGGTGACGGTGGACGGCAAATACGGCAACAACACCGCCAATGCGGTGAAGGCGTTCCAGACGCTGGCGGGCATCACCGCCGACGGCCAGGTGGGCTCCACCACCTGGAACGCCCTCTACGGCGAGTTCGCCGACATCCGCGGCGCGGGGGAGGTCTTCTGCGGCATCACCGCCCGCTCCGGCAACAAGGGCGCGGTGGTCAAGAGCATGCAGCAGAAGCTCATCCGCATCCGCCAGGTCTACACCGCCATTTCGTCCATCAGCGCGGACGGGGCCTTCGGCAATGCCAGCTCCGGGGCGGTGAAGCAGTTCCAGCGTCAGTTTGCCCTGACCATCGACGGCTCCTTCGGCCGCAACACCTTCGCCGCCTTGGCCAAGGTCTACGGTCAGGTGATGGCGGGCACGCCCACCCCGGTGCTGCCCCGCTATCCGGGCCTTTTGCAGCGGGGGAGCACCGGCGACTCGGTGCGCTGCGTGCAGAGCTACCTGTCCGCTTTGGGCGGCACCGTGCCCAAGGTGACCATCGACGGCCAGTACGGCAGCGCCACCACCGCGTCGGTGCGCTCCTTCCAGCGGCTGGCCCGCCTTACCGAGGACGGCAAGGTAGGCCCCGCCACCTGGAGCGGCCTTGTGATGGCCTTCAACCGCACGCTGTAAAAAAGGATGGCCCCGCCGGTCAAGCGACCGGCGGGGCCTGCTTTTTTAAAAATCCCAGCCGTCGAAGATTTCGCCCTGCGCCTCTTCGCCGCAGTTGCAGAAGGCTTCGTCCTGCCATTCGCCCAGCGGGTCAAGGCCCAGCGCCTCGTCCAGCGCCGCCTCGTATTCCCGGGCAAGGGCACGCTCC
Source organism: Candidatus Allofournierella merdipullorum (assembly GCF_048426865.1). Taxonomy (NCBI): domain Bacteria; kingdom Bacillati; phylum Bacillota; class Clostridia; order Eubacteriales; family Oscillospiraceae; genus Allofournierella; species Candidatus Allofournierella merdipullorum. The sequence continues at coordinate 30,478 of NZ_DBFNWJ010000001.1, read as the reverse complement.
TCGCGGCTGCCGGTCAGCGCCGCTTCTTCCAGAAGCTGCGCCAGTTCCGCCGCTTCGCCCTGTTCCGCCAAACGCCAGGCCAGCGTTTCGGGGTCTGCTTCCCCTTCGGCCAGCCCCCAGCGCCCCGCAAGGGCGGTGAGATTTTGCCGCAGCGTCATGTTACCGCCTCCTTCGGGTCCGTTTCGTAAAGCTGCACATTGGAGCTGTTCTTGCCGGCGGGGCGCACGCCGGGCAGTTTGCCGCCCCGCACCAGATGGTAAAACGTTCGGCCCAGCGAGAGCTTGAGCCCCCGGTCCAGCGTGCCCCAGTCGTCGCACAGGCTCATCACGGCAAAGGGCTGCCCCGCCGGCTGGGCAGCCGCCCGCTGTTTCAGCGCTTCAAAGCGCTCTATGAATACCTGCTCGCACAGCGGAAACTGTTTGACGCACTGGGCCAGCGGCAGCCCGTGCTCTTTGGACAGCTTTTTTGCCAGCGCGTGCTCCTCGTCGGTGAGGGTCACAGAGACGATCACAGACACAAAAACACCTCCTGTGTTCCATTCTGATGATTAGTGGAAATTGCTCTTCTCTGATTATACGCAAAAATCAGCGAAGAGTCAAGAGAAAGGCCCCGCCGGTTTTCGCCGGCGGGGCTTTTGCGTTTCAAGCTTATTCCTTCGGCCCGAGGCCCAGCGCGTCCATCTCGCCGCGCATGCCCTCGATGCACAGGCCGATGACCTCGGAAAGATCCATGCCCAGCATGTCGCAGCCCTGCTGGATGACCGCGCGGTCGATCTTGGCGGCAAAGCGCTTGTCCTTGAACTTCTTCTTCACGCTGGAAACTTCCAGGTCGGAGATGCCGCCCGGACGCATGCGGGCGGTGGCGCCCACCAGACCGGTGAGCTCGTCCACGGTGAACAGGCTCTTTTCCATATCGGTCTCGGGCTTCACATCGTTGCAGTACTCCCACCCGTGGGACAGGATGGCGCGGATGCTCTCCTCGTCCACGCCGGCGGCGCGCAGGGGCTCGGCGGTGTGGTGCAGGTGCTCTTCGGGGAACTGCTCGTAATCGTAGTCGTGCAGGTAGCCCACCGCTTTCCAGTACTCCTCGTCCGCGCCGAAGTGGCGGGCCATGGCGCCCATGGCGGCGCTCACGCCGATGGCGTGCTCGAACAGGTGGTCCTCGGTGGTGGTGCTCGCCAGCAGCTGGCGGGCGGTCTCCATGGTAAGTCCGGGCATGAATGACGACCTCTTTTCCGTAGGTTTTTCACCATTATAACCCGCCCGGTCAAAAAATGCCAGAGGAAAAACGCGCCCCGGTGGACAAGCCGCCCCTTTCTGCGTATCATAAAAACAGACATCTTTTTCGCAGGGAGGGAGCAGCCATGCTGCAGCTGGTTTTGGGCCCGTCGGGCAGCGGCAAATCGAATTATCTGCTGGAGCGCATCGAGGAGCGTGCCCGGGCCGGGCAGCGCAGCCTGCTGCTGGTGCCGGAGCAGTTCACCTCCAGCACCGAGAGCCGCATCTACGCCCGCCTGGGCGACGAATACTCCGGCCGGGTGGAGAGCTTCAGCTTCACCAGCCTTGCGGAAAAACTGCTGAATCTCTACGGCGGCGCGGCGGTGCGCACCCTCACCGACGCGGGCCGGGCGGTTCTGGTGCGCCGTGCGCTGGAATCCATGGGCGACGCGGTGCATTACTACAGCCGCCACCGGCGCAGCACCGCCTTCTGTGAAAAGTGCGCCGAGACTCTGAACGAGCTGAAAAGCGCCGGCGTGAGCGCCGCCCAGCTGGAGCAGCTGGCGGAGGGCGCCGGCCCCTCGGGGGAGAAACTGCGGGAGCTGGCGGGGGTCTACGCCGCCTACCAGGCCCTGCTGGAGGGCGCGGCCATGGACCCCACCGACCGGGTGGCCGCCGCGGCCGAGCGCCTTGAGCCGGACTTTTTTGCCGACGCGGCGGTGTTCATCGACGAGTTCGACACCTTCAACGCTCCCAAGCGCCGGATGCTGGAGCGGATGCTCCAGTGCGCGCCCTCCATCACGGTGGCCCTGTGCGCCGACGGTCTGGAGGACCGGGAGGGGGGCCTTGGCCTGTTCAGCGGAGCCAAAAAGATGGCCGGGGCGCTGCGGGCCATGGCCCGGGAAAACGGCGTGGCGGTGGCCTCGCCGGTGATTTTGACCGAGGACAAGCGCCACAAAAACGCCCCCGACCTGGCCCGGCTGGCGGCGCTGCTGGCAGGGGCGGAGCCGGACCCCGGCCCCGCCGACCCGGCGCAGCTCACCCTGCTGCGGGCGGAGGACCGCCAGACCGAAGCCAAACTTGCCGCCGCCGCGGCGGCAAAGCTGGCCCGGGCGGGCGTGCCTTACAGCAAGATGGCGGTCATCTGCCGGGACGCCTCCCAGTACCTGGCCGCTGTGCGCTACGAGTTCCGGCTGGCGGGCATCCCCCTCTTTTTTGACGAGCCGGCCAGCGCCGAGCACGCCGCGCCCCTGCGGCTGGTGAAGGCGCTGCTGAGCCTGCTGCGCCGGGGCGTCTCCACCGAGACGGTGCTGGCAGTGGCCAAGACCGGCCTCACGAGCCTCTCCGAGGCCCAGCTCTGCGCGCTGGAAAACTACGCCTACACCTGGCAGCTCTCCGCCGCCCAGTGGCAGCAGCCTTTTACTCTGTCGCCGGCGGGCTTCGGGGGCGAGATGCGCCCCGCCGAGGCCGAACAGCTGGCGCTGGCGGAGTCCGCCCGGCAGGCGCTGGCGCCGCTGCTGGCGAACTTTGCCTCGGCGGCGCGCAAAAAGCCCGCCGCCGCCCTGTGCGAGAGCCTTTACCGCACCATGCTGGCCCTGGGCGCGGAGGAAAAACTCACCGCCTCCGCCGCAAAGCTGAAGGAGGAAGAGGGCATCCCCGCCGCCGAGGAGGCGGTGCGGGTGTGGGATCTGGCGGTGAACCTTCTGGACCAGATGGCCCTGCTGCTGGGGGAGGAGACCCTGCCCCCCGCCGAGTACGGCGAGCTGTTCGACCTGCTGGCCCGCACCACCGATCTGGGCCACATTCCCCAGAGCCTGAACGCGGTGATCTTCACCACCGCCGGGCGGATGCGGCTGGACGAGCCGGACTACTGCTTCGTGCTGGGCCTGGGGGAAGGGGAGTTCCCCGCCGCCCCCGGCGATCGGGGCCTGCTTACCCATGCCGAGCGGGACGCCCTCATCCGCCAGGGGGTGGAGATGCCCGACTGCTTTGAAAACCGCATGGTGCGCGAGCAGGTCTGCTTTTACAAAGCCCTCACCGCCGCCGCCAAAGGCGTGTGGATGAGCTGGGCTTCGGGCCCGGCGGCCCTGCCCATGACCAGTGCTCTGACCGAAGCGAAGGCCTGCCTGGACCCCGCCGCCCCCGCGCTGGAAACGGCGGATCTGGCCGCCACCCCCGCAGCCGCCCTGGACCTTCTGGGCGAAAGCTGGGACGCCCAAAGCCCCGTCACCGCCGCCCTCTTCGCGGCGGTGGAAGGCAGCGAAGCGGGCAAAGCCGCCCTGGCCCCCGTGCGCCGGGCGGTGAGCCGGGAGCCCTTCGCCGTGCAGGACACCGGGGCCATGCACCGCCTGCTGGGGGACCACATGCGCCTTTCCCCCAGCCGGATGGAGCGGTATTATTCCTGCCCCTTCGCCTATTTCCTGGAGTATGTGCTGGGCGCGCGGCCCCGCAAGCAGGCGGCCCTCACCGCCGACCAGACCGGCACGCTGGTGCACTACATTCTGGAACAGGCCCTGAAGCGGGCGGGGGAGGGCTTTGTGGACCTCTCGGAGACGGAGATGGCAGACCTTGCCGCTGCCGTGGCCCGGGAGTATGTGTCCGCCAATATGCCCGGCACCGGCGCCCGCTTTGAATACCTTATCCGCCGGCTGCAAAAGAGCGCCGCGGCCCTGCTGGCCTTTATCCAGGCCGAGCAGCGCCAGGGCTCTTTCCGCCCGGTGGCCTTCGAGCTGGGCATCGGCGACGGGCCGGAGGCGGTGCCCTCGGTGGTGCTCACCACCAAGACCGGCGAGACGGTGCGGATGGTGGGCAAGATCGACCGGGTGGACGCCTGCCGTGAAGGGGACAAGACCTGGCTGCGGGTGGTGGACTACAAGACCGGCAGCAAGGAGTTCCTGTTGGAGGACGTGCGCCGGGGCCTCAACTGCCAGATGCTGGTGTATCTCTTCACGCTGGTGCGCAACGCCGGCGACAAATTTGAGAACCCCGCCCCGGCGGGCGTGCTTTACCTGATGGCCGACCCGGCCCCCGCCCGCGGCGACCGGGCCGAGGCCGCCCAGGGGCTGGACTACAAGGTGGAAGGCGTGGTGGTGGGCGAGCCGGAAGTGCTCTCCGCCATGGACAGCGCCGCCACCGGCCTCTATGTGCCGGTGCGCTTTGACAAGGCGGGCCAGCCACGCCTGGGCGAGGCGCTCACCTCGGTGGAGGAGCTGGCAAAGCTGCAAGGCGAACTGGACGATTTGGTGGTGAAGATGGCCGAGGAACTCTACGCCGGAAAGATCGCCGCCGAGCCGCTGGCCGCCGGACGCAAACAGGAGACCCACTGCCGCTTCTGCGATTACCGCAACGTCTGCCGCCGGCAGGAATGAAAGGGGGAAGGAAAGATGCAGTTCACCAAGGACCAGCAGACCGCCATCGACCACGAGGGCTCGGCGCTGCTAGTGAGCGCCGCCGCGGGCAGCGGCAAGACCGCCGTTCTGGTGGAGCGGGCGGTGCGCCTGCTCACCCGTGAGCAGGACCCCGTGCCCGCCGACAAGCTCCTCATCGTCACCTTCACCCGGGCGGCGGCAGCCAGCCTGCGGGCAAAACTGGCCGCACGCCTGGCGGACGAACAGCGCAAACAGCCCGGCTCCGCCTGGCTGCGCCGCCAGCGGATGCTGCTGCAGCGGGCCAGCATCGGCACCATCGACTCCTTCTGCTTGCAGCTGGTGCAGACCCACTTCGGAAAACTGGACATCCCCCCGGATTTTTCCACCGCCGACGGCCCGCAGCTGGCCCGGCTGCGGGCGGGGGCGCTGGCCGACGCGCTGGAAAACGCCTACACCGACCCGGACTTCTGCGCCTTTGCCGACCTTTACGGCAAAAGCCGCAGTGACAAGCAGGCCGCCCGGGTGCTGGAACAGCTCTATGACTTTCTCTCCAGCATGCCCTTCCCGGAGGAGAGCCTGGAAAAACTGGCCGCCGACTGGGCCGGGGACGGCCCGATGGACGCCACCGCGTGGGGCAAGGCCCTGCGGGCCGAAGGGCTGCGGGGAGCACAGTGCGCCCTTTCGCTGGCGCTGGAAAATCTGGCCGAGGCCGAGGAGGACGGCGAGCTGGGCAACTACCTGCCCGCTTTGCAGAGCGATGTGGACGCCGCCCGGGCGGTGGAGGCCGCCGTGGCCTCGGCGCCCTGGAACGACATTCTGGAGACCTTCCGCGGGCTTGCGTATCAGCCCCTCAAGGCGGTGCGGGGCTACAAGGGCTGCTCCATGGAGCGCATCAAGGCCCGGCGGGAAATTTTGAAAAAGATTTTTGGCCGCCTGCAGGAAACGGTGTTCGTCTGCACCGAGGAGGAGTTCGCCGCCGACCGTGCCGCCGCCGCGCCGCTGGTGGCCGCGCTGGTGCGGGCCGAACAGGACTTCATCCGCCGCTTCTGGCAGGCCAAGGCGGAGGAAAAACTACTGGAATTCAGCGACGTGGAGCATCTGGCCCTGCGCCTTCTGCAAACGCCGGAAGGGCAGCGCACCGAGCTGGCGGCCCAGCTGTGGCGGGAGTACGCGGCGGTGATGGTGGACGAATACCAGGACACCAACGCCCTGCAGGACGCCCTCTACGCCGCCCTCGCCGCCCCGAACGGGGAGAACCTGTTCTTTGTGGGCGATCTGAAGCAGAGCATCTACCGCTTCCGCCAGGCGGACCCGGAGGTGTTTCGGGACAAGCTCTCCCGCTACGCCCCCTACGGCCAGCCCGGCCCCCAGAAGGTCTTTCTGGACGCCAACTTCCGCAGTGCCCCGGGGGTCATCGACGGGGTCAACGCCATCTTCGAGGCGGTGATGAGCAGCAAAGTGGGCGGCGTGGACTACGGCCCCGGCGAAAAGTTGGTGCCGGGTCTGGGCGATCTTTCGGCCTACGGCGGCTACGCCGGCGGGTGCGAAGTACAGGTTCTGGAGGGCGGCGGCCCCGCCGCCGAGGCGGCCTTCATCGCCCGCCGCATCCGGGAGCTCACCGACCCCGCCTCTGGCTTCACCGTGCGGGGCGAGGCGGGGGAGCGGCCCGCTGCTTACGAGGATTTCTGCATTCTCACCCGCAGCCGCTCCAATTTTGACATCTACGCCGACGCGCTGGAGGCCGCGGGCATCCCGGTCTATGTGGACCGGGCCGAAAACCTGCTGGACGCCCCGGAGGTGCGGGTGCTGGCCAGCCTCGTTCGGGTGCTGGACAACCCCGCCCAGGATGTGCATCTGGCGGCGGTGATGCTGGGCCTCGCGGGCTTTGAGCCGGACGATCTGGTGCGGCTTCGCACCCTGCGGCCCCAGGGCAGCTTCTACGGCGCGGTGAGCGCCGCCGCCGAGGAAAAGACCGCCGCCTTCATGGACTGGCTGCGGGGGTTGCAGCGGCTGGCCCAGACCCTGCCGGTGGATCGGCTGATGGAAGAGATTTTCCTGCGCACCGGCTGCCTTGCCGCCGCCGGCGCCATGGAGGAAGGCCAGGCCCGGCGGCAGAACCTGCGCCGGTTTGCCGCCTTCGCCGCCGACTGCGGCAAAAACGGCCTCGCCGGCGTGGTGCGGGCCATGGACGCGGCTCTGGCCGAGGGCGGCGTGCCCGGCCCCGAACAGGGCCAGAGCCGCCCGGGCTGTGTCACCATCATGACGGTGCACCGCTCCAAGGGGCTGGAATTCCCGGTGGTCATCGCCGCCGGGCTGGACCGCCCCTTCAACCGGGAGGACCTCATCGCCCCGGTGGTGCTTCACCCGCGGCTGGGGCTGGGTCTCACCCTGCGGGCCGGCACCGGCGGCACCTACACCACCGCCGCGTTGCGGGCGGTGCAGGCCGCCCAGACGGCGGACGCCGTCAGCGAGGAGATGCGGGTGCTCTATGTGGCGGCCACCCGCGCGCGGGACCGGCTGCTGCTCACCATGAGCCTGAAAAACCCGGAAAAGGCGCTGGGGCGGCTGGCCGCCCAGCTCACCGCCGGGGGCCTGTGCCGGCCCTATCTTTTGCAGCACTGCGCCAGCCGGGCGGACTGGGTGCTGCAAGCCCTGCTCACCCACCCTTCCGCCGGATGCCTGCGGGGGCTGGTGAACGCGCCGGTGCCGGCCCGCGCCCGGCCGCTGGGCCACACGCTGACGGTGGCCTTCCAGCCGGCGGAGGAATCTGCCGAACCCCTTCCGGCGGCCGAGGGCCTGCCCGCCGCCGCCCCGGACGCGGCCCTTGCCGCGGCGCTGGCCGACCGCCTTGCCTGGCGTGACCCGGCCGCGGCGCTGCAGACGGTGCCCGCCAAGGTGAGCGTTACCGCCCTGGCCCACACCGAGGAGGAACTGACCCCCGCCCGCCCGGCCTTCATGTACAAAGAGGGCCTCACCGGCGCGGAACAGGGCAGCGCCCTCCACGCTTTTTTGCAGCACGCGGATCTTGCCGCCGCGGCCCAGGACCCGGAGGGGGAGGGCCGCCGCCAGCTGGAGAAAAAACTCCTGGCCGCCGAGCAGCACCGCAGCCTGCCCTGGGCGCAGCTGCGCCGCTTTTTCGAAAGCGGCGCCTTTACCCGGATGCAGGCCGCCCAAAACGCCCTGCGGGAGTACGCCTTCATCACCTCCGTCCCCGCCGGGCAGCTCTCGCCCGGGGCCGCGGGCCGCGGCGCGCGGGTGCTGGTGCAGGGCGTGGCGGACGTGGTGCTGGAATTTGAAAATCATCTGGAAATTCTGGACTACAAGACCGACCGGGGCAAGGACGAAGCGCAGCTGGTCAGCGCCTACGCCGCCCAGCTGCGGATGTACGCGGCGGCCATCGGGCGGCGGTTTGCAAAGCCGGTGACAAAGCTCACGCTCTACAGTTTCGCCCTGGGGCGGGAGATCGACGTGCCGCTGGGCTGATTTTTTTCAAAAAGCGCTTGACACAGCCCCCCGGGCGTGGTAAGCTATTCGGGTAAAGAAAGCAGCTGACGGTTTGCCGCCGCGCTCACCTTGGGGCCTTCCGGGCCCGGGTCAACATGCTCACCGCCCCTTTGCGGGCCGGTGCGTCTTGTGTGTTCGCGCGGCTGCCATGACCTGGCGGCCGCGTTCATTTTTCCGGGCAAATGATATGGGGGTGTATCCAAATCGCTACCAACGGCAAAAAAGAGATCGAGATCAACGAGGCCATTCGTGACAGGGAAGTTCGCCTGATCGGTGCAGACGGCAGCCAGCTGGGCGTTATGTCCGGCCGGGAGGCTCTGCGGCTGGCGCAGGAGCAGGACCTGGATCTGGTGAAGATCGCGCCGCAGGCCGTGCCGCCTGTGTGCAAGATCCTGGACTACGGCAAATACCGTTTCGAGCAGCAAAAGCGCGAAAAGGAAGCCAAGAAGAACCAGAAGGTCATTGAGATTAAGGAGATCCGGCTTTCCCTGAACATCGACACCAACGACTTCAACACCAAGGTCAACCAGGCCGAGAAGTTCCTGAAGGCGGGCCACAAGATCAAGGTCTCCATCCGGTTCCGCGGCCGCGAGATGGCCCACACCAATCTGGGCCTCGAGGTGGAAAAGCGCTTTGCCGACGCGCTGCCCGATGCGCAGGTCGACAAGGCTCCCAAACTGGAGGGGCGCAGCATGCAGATGTTCATGAGCCCCAAGCCCGGCGCCCAGCAGAAGTAACACAAAATCTTAGGAGGAACGAACAATGCCTAAAATCAAAACCCATTCCGGTGCGAAAAAGCGCTTCAAGCTCACCAAGACCGGCAAAGTGAAACGCGGCCATGCCTACCGCAGCCACCTGCTCAACGGCCACGGCAAGACCACCAAGATCAAGCGTGGCTACCGCAAGAACGCCTACGCCGACAAGACCAACGCAGCCGCTGTCAAGGCCATGCTGCCCTACGCCTGAGGTCTTTAAAAGGCAAGACCCACGAATTCGACAAGTGACTGTGTAAAGGAGATAGAACAATGGCTCGTATCAAAGGCGCGATGATGACCCGCAAACGCAGAAAGAAGACCCTGAAGCTCGCCAAGGGCTTCTACGGCAGCAAGTCCAAGCATTTCAAGATGGCCAAACAGCAGGTGATGAAGAGCGGCAACTACGCCTTCGTCGGCCGCAAGCTGAAGAAGCGCCAGTTCCGCAACCTGTGGATCACCCGCATCAACAACGCTGTCCGTCCTCTGGGCATGAACTACTCCAGCTTCATGAACGGCCTGAAGAAGGCCGGCATCGAGCTGAACCGCAAGATGCTCAGCGAGATGGCCATCCACGACGCCGCCGGCTTCGCCGCTCTGGTGGAGACCGCCAAGAAGGCGCTGTAAATAAGAAAACAAGCAACGCCCGCGCGCACGCACGGGCGTCGCTTTGTATTGAAAGCAAAAGGCCCCGCGCCGATGAACCTTCGGCGCGGCGGGCCTTGTTTTGAGAGGTGCGAAGTGGCCCAGCGCATTACCAGCCGTGAAAACGACAAAATAAAATATGCCTGCAAACTGGCCCGTTCGGCGGCCTTCCGCGGGGGCGAAAACGCCTTCTTCGCGGAGGGCTTAAAGCTCTGTACCGATCTGGCCGCCGCCTGCCCCTTAAAGGTAATATATTATACCGCCGCCGCCCTGGAAAAGACCCCCGCGCTGGAAAGCCTCGGGCGGGAGAGCTACCTAGTGGAGGAGCACGTGGCCGAAAAGCTGGCGGAGGGCGCCTCCCACCAGGGGGTGTTCGGCGTGTTCGAACGCCCCACCGCCCGCTTTGAGGACCTGCCCGTGCCCGGCCGCCTGCTGGCGCTGGAGCGGGTGCAGGACCCCGGCAATGTGGGCGCGCTCTTGCGCAGCGCCGCCGCCTTCGGCTTCGAGGGCGTTTTGCTCTCGCCCGGCTGCGCCGACCCCTTCGGCCCCAAGGCCCTGCGGGCCTCCATGGGCGCCGCCGCGCGCCTGAAAGTGGTGCAGACGCCCCACCTGCCCGACGCGCTGGCCGCCTTGCGGCAAAAGGGCGTGACGGCGCTGGCCGCCGCCCTCTACAACAGCCGCCCGCTGGATGAAGTGCCCGCCGCACAGCCCGGCGGGGTGTGCCTGGTCATCGGCAGCGAGGGCCAGGGCCTCACCGACGCCGCCGTGGCCGCCTGCGACGCGGCGGTGCGCATTCCCATCACCGACAAGGTGGAAAGCCTCAACGCCGGCGTGGCGGGCAGCGTGCTGCTGTGGCACTTCCGGGGGGCGGGCAAATGACCGACACCTGCTGCTGGCTGTGGCTGGCTTATGTGCTGGGCCCCGGCGCGGCCCACTGCCGCCGCCTGCTGGACGTTTACGGCAGCGCCCGGGAGGTGTTTGACGCGGTGGGACGTGAGGACCTTTCCGGCCTGCTCACCGCCGGCCAGTGCGAACGTCTTTCCACCGACCCCGCCGTCTTTGTGCCCCTGGAAGGGCGCTGTGTTTCCATGGGCGTGCAGATCCTCACCATGGCCGACGGGGACTACCCCAGCCGCCTTAAGGACATCGAGGACGCGCCCCCGGTGCTCTTTTGCACCGGCGATGTTGCGGCGCTGAACGCCGAACACACCGTGGGCATGATCGGCTCCCGCCGCCCCAGCGCTTACGGGGTGGAGGCCGCCGCCGGCATCGGCAAAGAGCTGGCCGAGGCGGGCGTTTGCCTGGTCAGCGGCCTCGCCGACGGGCTGGACAGCGAAGCCCACAAGGCCGCCGTGAACGCCGGCGCGCCCACCATCGGGGTGCTGGGCACCCCCATCGACCAGACCTATCCCGCCTCCAACCGCCGCCTGCGGGCCCAGATGGAGGAAACGGGGGCGGTCATCAGCGAGTTCTTTCCCGGCGAGGCGGCCCAGCGCGGCAACTTCCTGCTGCGCAACCGCCTCATCGCGGCCCTGAGCGACGCCCTCTGCGTGGTGGAGGCCCGGGAAAAAAGCGGCACCATGAACACCGTGGGCCACGCCGAGCGCTACGGCCGGGCGGTGTGGGCGGTGCCGGGCGGCATCTTCAGCGAGGTGTGCGCCGGGACCAACCGCCTGCTGGCGGAAGGCCGGGCCCGCATGGCCACCGGCGGCGGCGCGCTGCTGGAGGCGCTGGGCCTTTCGGCGCAAAGCGCACCCCCCGCCGCCCCTCAAAAGGCCGTGCCCCTCACCGAGGCGGCCAAGGTCATGCTGGGCCATCTGACCCAAACGCCCCGCCCGGTGGAGGCGCTGAGCGCCGAGACGGGCTTTGACACGGGAACAGCCCTGGGCGCGCTGCTGGAACTGGAAGTGGCGGGCCAGGCTGTGGCTTGTGCCGGCGGGCAGTTCCGCCGCAAATGAAACCGTTAAGGAGAAACAAATGTCGAAACTGGTCATTGTGGAGTCGCCTGCCAAGGCGAAAACCATTGGAAAATATCTGGGCGACGGCTACGAAGTCACCGCCAGCATGGGCCACATCCGCGATCTGCCCGCCAGCCAGCTGGGCATCGACGTGGACCACGACTATGCGCCCCAATACATCAACATCAAGGGCAAGGAAAAGCTCATCAAGGAGCTGAAAGCCGAGGCCAAAAAGGCCGACGAAGTTTTTCTCGCCACCGACCCGGACCGTGAGGGCGAAGCCATCAGCTGGCACCTGGCCTACCTGCTGGGCCTGCCGGTGGACGCGCCCAACCGGGTCACCTTCGGCGAGATCACCAAGAAGGGCGTGTCCGAGGGCATGGCCCACCCCCGCGCCATCGACATGGATCTGTTCAACGCCCAGCAGGCCCGCCGGGTGCTGGACCGTCTGGTGGGCTACAAGCTCAGCCCCTTTCTGTGGCGCAAGGTGCGCCGGGGCCTGTCCGCCGGGCGGGTGCAGAGCGTGGCCGTGCGCTTGATCGTGGACCGGGAAAAGGAAATTGAGGCCTTCCAGCCCCAGGAGTACTGGAACATCGACGCCACCCTCGCCGCCGGGCACAAGAAGTTCACCGCCCGGCTCTACGGCACCGCCGCCGGCAAAAAACTGGAGATCCCCACCGGCGACAAGGCCGCCGAGGTGGTGGCGGCGCTGGAGGGCAAGGACTACACGGTGACCAAGCTCACCCGGGGCAGCCGCAAAAAGACCCCCGCGCCCCCCTTCATCACCTCCACTCTGCAGCAGGAGGCCAGCCGCCGGCTGGGCTTCACCGCCACCCGCACCATGCGTGCCGCCCAGACCCTCTACGAAGGCGTTGACATCGCCGGCCGGGGCACCATGGGTCTCATCACCTACATGCGTACCGACAGCCTGCGGGTCTCCGACGAGGCCGTGGCCGGCGCGCGGGAGTACATCGGCGCCCAGTACGGCGAGAAGTACGTCTACACCGGCAAGCGCACCTACAAGAGCCGCAGCGCCACCGCCGCCCAGGACGCCCACGAGGCCATCCGGCCCAGCGTGCCCTCCCTCACCCCCGACGAGGCGGACAAGAGCCTCACCGGCGACACCGCCAAACTCTACCGCCTTATCTGGAGCCGGTTCATCGCCAGCCAGATGAGCGACTGCGAGCAGGACACCGTCTCCGCCCAGATCACCGCCGGCGACTACCAGTTCCGCGCGGCGGGCTTCGTGGTCACCTTCGACGGCTTTACCGCCCTCTACGAGGAGGCCACCGACGAGAAGGAGAAAAAGGAGACTGCTCTGCCCCCGCTGGAGGAGGGCCAGACCCTCAAGCTCAGCCAGCTGACCCCCGAGCAGAAATTCACCCAGCCCCCCGCCCGCTACACCGAGGCCACCCTCATCCGGGCGCTGGAGGAAAACGGCATCGGCCGTCCCTCCACCTACGCCCCCATCATCACCACCATCGTGGACCGGGGCTATGTGGAGCGGGAGCAGAAAAAGCTCAAGCCCACCGTGCTGGGCCGCACCATCAACGAGCTGATGTTGGCCGAATTCGGCAGCATCGTGGACGTGGCCTTCTCCGCCGACATGGAGAAAAAGCTGGACCAGGTGGAGAGCGGCAAGGCCGACTGGCACGACATCATCGACGATTTCTACAAGCCCTTCGCCGCCAGCCTTGAGAAGGCCGAGAAGGACATGGAGGGCAAAAAAATCAAGGTGCCCGACGAGGAGACCGACGAAATTTGCGAAAAGTGCGGCCGCAAGATGGTCATCAAGACCGGCCGCTACGGCAAGTTCCTGGCCTGCCCGGGCTTCCCCGAGTGCACCAACACCCGGCGTCTGGTGAAGGACACCGGCGGCCGCTGCCCCAAGTGCGGCGGGCGGATGCTGGTGCGCCGCAGCGCCAAGGGCCGGGTCTACTACGGGTGCGAAAATTACCCCAACTGCGATTTCATGACCTGGGATGAGCCGGTGCCCCAGACCTGCGAAAAGTGCGGCGCCACCCTGTTCAAAAAAGGCAGCCGCCTCTATTGCGCCAAAGAGGGCTGCGGGTTTGAGACCCAGGTGACCAAATGAGCAAAGTAAGAGTGCTGGGCGCGGGCCTCGCCGGGTGCGAGGCCGCCCTGTGGCTGGCGGAAAAGGGCGTGGAAGTGGAGCTCTTTGAGCAAAAGCCCGCCCGCAAAAGCCCCGCCCACAAAAGCGAAAATTTTGCCGAGCTTGTCTGCTCCAACAGCCTCAAGGCCGACCGGCCGGATTCCGCCTCCGGCCTTTTGAAAGCCGAGATGGACCTGCTGGGCAGCCACCTGCTGCCGGTGGCCCGCCGTGTGCGGGTGGCGGCGGGCGGTGCTTTGGCCGTGGACCGGGACGCTTTCAGCGCCGGGGTGACCCGGCTGGTGGAAGACCAGCCGAACATCACCGTGGTGCGGGAAGAAGTGAACGAACTGGACGAGAGCCTGCCCACCCTGGTGGCCACCGGCCCCCTCACCGACGGGGCGCTGGCAGCGGCCATCGCCGAGGTCACCGGGGGCGATGAGCTTTCCTTCTACGATGCGGCGGCCCCCATCGTCACCGCCGAGAGCCTGGACATGAACCGCATTTTCGCCGCCAGCCGCTACGGCCGGGGCGACGCGGACTACCTCAACTGCCCCTTTAATAAAGAGGAGTACGAGGCATTCCACGCCGCGCTGGTGGGCGCGGAGCGGGCGGAACTGCATGAGTTCGACGGCAACCTCACCGTCTACGAGGGCTGCATGCCCATCGAGGTGATGGCGGGCCGCGGTGCGGACACCATGCGCTTCGGGCCGCTGCGCCCGGTGGGCCTGGTGGATCCCGCCACCGGCCACCGCCCCTGGGCCAACGTCCAGCTGCGGCGGGAGAACGAGGCGGGCACGCTTTATAACATCGTGGGCTTTCAGACCAACCTCAAGTTCGGCGAGCAGAAGCGGGTGTTCTCCATGATACCGGGGCTTGCGAACGCCGACTTTGCCCGCTACGGCGTGATGCACCGCAACACCTTCTTGAACAGCCCCCGGCTGCTGAATCAGGGCCTGCGCCTCAAAGGCCACGAGGACCTGTGGTTCGCCGGCCAGATCACCGGCTTCGAGGGCTACATGGAATCCGCCGCCTGCGGCCTGCTGGCTGCCCGCAGCATCTGGGCGGCCCTGAACGGGCGAAGCTACGAAGCGCCCCCGGCAAACACTATGCTGGGCCAGCTCACCCGCTACATCACCAGCGAAAACAAGAACTTCCAGCCCATGGGCGCGAACATGGGCCTGCTGCCCCCGCTGGAAGAGCACATCCGGGACAAGCGCCTGCGCTACGCCGCCATCTCTGAGCGGGCTCAGGCCGCCATGGCCCTCTGGGCGAAGGAAACGGAATAACAACACGAAAGAAAGGGTGCAACTGCCATGAAGATCATTCTGGACGCCATGGGCGGCGACAACGCCCCCGCCGAGATCCTGAAGGGCGCGGCCGCCGCGGTGGCCGCCTGGCCCGATGTGGAAATTCTGGCCGTGGGCAACGCGGAAAAAATTGCCGCCTGCGTGAAAGAGAATGCCATCGAGATGAAGAACATCGAGATCGTCAACGCCACCGAAGTCATCGAGATGTGCGACGAGCCGGCCAAAGCCGTGCGCGCCAAGAAGGAATCCAGCATGGTGGTGGGCCTGCGGATGCTGGCCGAGGGCAAGGGCGACGCCTTTGTCTCCGCCGGCTCCACCGGCGCGCTGCACGTGGGCGCGAGCCTCATCGTGCGCACGGTGAAGGGGGTCAAGCGCCCGGCGCTGGCCACCGTCATCCCCGGCAAAACGCCCTTTTTGCTGCTGGACTGCGGCGCGAACGTGGAGTGCCGCGCCTCCATGCTGGAGGCCTTCGGTGTGATGGGCAGCGTCTATATGAACAAGGTCATGGGCCTGGAACAGCCCCGGGTGGCGCTGGTGAACAACGGCGCCGAGGAGACTAAGGGCACCCCCACCTATGTGGAGGCCCATCAGTTGCTGAAAAACAACAAGGCCATTCATTTTGTGGGCAACATCGAGCCCCGTGACATCCCCGCCGGCCAGGCGGACGTGGTGGTGGCCGACGGCTTCACCGGCAACGTGGTGCTGAAACTCACCGAGGGCCTGGCCAAGTATTTCGGCGCAAAGCTGAAAGAAATGTTCAAAAAGAGCCTGGGCACCAAGCTGGGCTACCTGCTTTTGAAGGACGGCGTGGCCGACTTCAAAAAGAGCATGGATGCCGACGAGTACGGCGGCGCCCCCCTGCTGGGCACCCGCCGGCCGGTCATCAAGGCCCACGGTTCCTCCAATGCCCGGGCCATCCAGAACGCCATCCGCCAGGCAAAACTTTGCGTGGAGAGCGATCTGTGCGGCGTGATGGCCGAGAGCCTGGCCGCTGTGGCCGAAGAAGAAGCCGCCAACTGACCCGTTAGAGGAGGCACCTTTTCATGCATCAACTGGAAACCGTCATCGGTTACACCTTCAAGGACCCCTCCCTTCTGGAGACCGCCCTCACCCACACCAGCTACGCCAACGAGGCCAAGGGCCGTGTGAAACACAACGAGCGACTGGAATTCTTGGGCGACAGCGTGCTCTCCATCGTGGTGGCGGACTATCTGTTCCACCACTGGACCGACCGCCCCGAGGGCGAACTCACCAAGGCCCGGGCCAGCCTGGTCTGCGAGAGCGCTTTGTTCCAGTTCGCCCAGGAAATCGACCTGGGGCGCTATCTGCGCCTTGGCCGGGGCGAGGAGATGGGCGGCGGCCGCATGCGGCCCAGCGTCGTGTCCGACGCCTTTGAGGCCCTCATCGCCGCCTTGTATCTGGACGGCGGCATGGAGGTGGCCCGCGCCTTCATCCTGCCCTTCATCACCGAGGGCAAGACCGCCGAGGCCGACTACAAGACCCAGCTGCAGGAGGTCATCCAGCAGAACCCCGAGGAGCGCCTGCGCTACGAGCTGGAGGGCGAGACCGGCCCCGACCACGACAAGCATTTCCAAATGGCGGTGTACCTCAACTCCAACCTCATCGGCCGGGGCGAGGGTCACAGCAAAAAAGCCGCCGAGCAGGCGGCCGCCCGGCAGGCCCTCAAACTGATGGGCCTTGTGAAATAACGCTTTGGGAGCATTGCAATGGTACTGAAAGAACTGGAGATACAGGGGTTCAAGAGCTTCCCCGACCGCACCCGCGTCAAGTTTGACCAGGGCATCACCGCCGTGGTGGGGCCCAACGGGTCGGGCAAGAGCAACATCTCCGACGCCATCCGCTGGGTGCTGGGCGAGACCAGCTCCAAGCAGCTGCGGGGCGCGGGCAAGATGGAGGACGTCATCTTCGGCGGCACCCAGCTGCGCAGCGCCATGGGCTACGCCATGGTCAACCTCACGCTGGACAACTCCGACCGCCGGCTGGAAGTGGACGCCGACGAGGTGGTCATCGGCCGCAAATACTACCGCTCCGGCGAGAGCGAATACTCCATCAACGGCCAGAACGTGCGCTTAAAGGACGTATACGAGCTGTTTCTGGACACCGGCCTCGGCCGGGACGGCTACTCCATCATCGGCCAGGGCCGCATCGCCGAGATCGTGGGCGCGAAGAGCGCCGAGCGCCGGGAGATTTTTGAGGAGGCCAGCGGCATCGCCAAATACCGCTACCGCAAAAACGAGGCCGAACGCCGCCTGGCCGGCGCGGAGGATAACCTGGCCCGCCTTCGGGACATTTTGGGCGAACTGGAGAGCCGGGTGGGCCCCCTGGAAAAGGAGAGCAAAAAGGCCGCCCAGTTTCTGGAACTGAGCGCCAAGCGCAAGGAGCTGGAGGTCACCCTCTGGGTGGACGGCGTGCGCCGCGCCAAGGAGACGGTGCGCAACCAGCAGCGCCAGTACGAGACCGCCCAGGCGGACTACGACGGCCTTTGCGCCGAGATCGAGGCCATCGACGCCGAGACCGAAGCCGTGCAGGCGGAGATGCAGCGGCTGATGGTGGAGGTGGAGCGGTGCAACGCTGCCATCCGCGCCATCACCGAGGAGCAGGCGGGCAGCGACAGCCGTCTGGCCGTTCTGCAGAACGACATCGACCACAACAACGCCAGCATCGCTTCTTTTAAAGAGGAGATCGAGGCCGCGGGCGCGGGCAAGGAGGGCATCGCCGCCGAAATCGCCGGTCATCAGAAGGCCATCGAGGAGCTGGAAGCCAAAATGGCCGAGCTGGAGGCGGAAGCCGCCCGCCGCGAGGAGCAGCTGGCGGTCATCCAGGCGGAGAACGCCGCCACCGGCGAGCGCCGGGGCGCTGTCACCGGCCTGCTGGCCCAGCTCACCGCCCGCCAGACCGACGCCAAGGTGCGGGCCGCGGGCTGTGCCTCCAGCGCGGCGGCCGCCGCCGAGCGTCTGAACGCCATCGCCGCCGAAAAGGAAAAGAGCGCCGAGGCGCTGAAAAACCTTGAAGCCGAGCAGGCGGACACCGCGGCCTACCTGGCCACGGTGAACGACACCCTCGCCCGGCTGGAAAACGTGCAGAACGGCCTGAAGATGAAGCTGGCCAGCCGCAAAAAGCAGCTGGACGAGGCGGACGCTGCCGAGCAGCAAATTACCCGCCAGCGGGAGGCCGCCGTGCAGCGCCTGCAGGTGCTGGGCGATCTGGAACGCAACATGGACGGCTACCAGCAAAGCGTTAAGACCGTCATGCGCGCCGCCCAGAACCGCCGCCTGCGGGGCATCCTGGGCACCGTGAGCGGCCTGCTCACCGTGCAGCCGGGCTACGAGCTGGCCATCGAGACGGCTCTGGGCTTTGCGCTGCAGAACATCGTGGTGGACGGCGAGGCCGCCGCCAAGGCCGCCATCGCCTTTTTGCGGGACGAAAAGGCCGGCCGGGCCACCTTCCTGCCCCTGGACACCATTAAAGGAACCCGCATGGATTCCTCCCGCCTTTCCGGCAGCGCCCGGGTGGCGGCGGATTTAGTGAAGTGCGACGCCAGATACGACAACATCGTGGCCAATCTTTTGGGCCGCATCATCGTGGTAGATGAAATTAACGAGGCCTCCCGCGTGGCCCGCAGCCTGGACTGGCGCAACCGCGTGGTCACGGTGGACGGCCAGGTCATCAACGCCGGCGGTTCCTTCACCGGCGGTTCCACCAGCCGTTCGGCGGGCCTGTTCAGCCGCCGCCAGGAGATGGAGGACCTGAAAAAGAAGGTGGCGGACCTGGAGAAAAAGCAGGACGCCGCCGCCGAAGCCACCGACAAGTGGAAGGCGGAGGTGGACGCGCTGAACGCCCAGCTCACCGCCGCCTCCAGCGAGGCCATCACCGCCGGCGGCGATAAGATCCGCGCCGAGGCCGAGGCCCGCCGCATCGAGGCGGCCCTCAGCCAGGCGAAAGCCGCCGCCGAGCTTTCCGCCGCCGAGGCGGACAGCCTCGCTGCCCAGAAGGCGAAGGACGAGGCCGAAGGGCAGGCTGCCGCCGCCGAGCAGGAAAAGCTGGCCGGGGAAATTGCGGCTCTGGAAAAAGAGCTGGCGGAACTGGCCGGCAGCGACGACAGCTTTTTGGCCACCCGCGCCCGCCTTTCCGATGAACTCAGTGCCGTGCGCATGCAGCGGCTGGAAGCCGGCAAGGACAAGGACCTCCACGCGGCGGCCATCGAAACGCTGGCCGGCCGCTCCGGCGAGAGCGAGGAGCGAGACAGAGCCCTGCGGGCCAACATCGCCCGCCTCGAGGCCCTGAATGCCGAGAACGAGGAAAAGATGGCCGCGGTGCGCCTGCAGAAAGAGGAGGCCGCCGGCCGCATCGAAGAGCAGGAGGCGAAGATCGCCGCCGCCAGCGCCCGCCGCATGGAAAAGGAGGGCGAGGTCAACCAGAAGACCCAGAAGGTGCGCGCCATCACCGACCAGCGGGAAAAGATGAGCCAGGAGATGGCCCGCCTTGCCGAGCGCAAGGCCGCCGCCGAGGTGGAGTACGACCAGACTATCGCGAAACTCTGGGAGGAGTACCAGCTCACCATGACCGACGCCCAGGCCCTCTGCGTAGAGTTCGACTCGGTCACCGACCTGCGCCGCCAGGTGGGCGAGGTGCGGGGCAAGATACGCGCTCTCGGCAACGTGAACGTGTCCGCCATCGAGGAATACAAAGAGGTCAGCACCCGCTACGAGACCCTGCGGGACCAGGTGCGGGACGTGGAAAAGAGCAAGGCCGAGCTGACACGGATGATCGGCGAACTCTCCGGCGAGATGAAGACCATCTTCACCGAAAGTTTCAACCAGATCAACGGCCACTTCGGGCGCATCTTCAACGCCCTGTTCGGCGGCGGCTCCGCCAGCCTGTCTCTGGCCGACCCGGAGAACGTGCTGGAAAGCGGCATCGACATCCAGGTGGCCCCTCCGGGCAAGGTCATCAAGAACCTGTCGGCCCTGTCGGGCGGCGAGCAGGCGCTGGTGGCCATCAGCATCTACTTCGCCATCCTGGCGGTGAACCCCGCCCCCTTCTGCATCCTGGACGAGATCGAGGCCGCGCTGGACGACGTGAACGTGGTGCGCTACGCTCAGTACCTCCAGCGCATCTGCGACGCCACCCAGTTCATCGTCATCACCCACCGCCGCGGCACCATGGAGGCCGCCGACGTGCTCTACGGCGTCACCATGCAGGAGGACGGCGTGTCCAAGCTGCTGCGCCTCGACCTGGACGAGGTGGACGCGTCGCTGGTGAGCTGACAAAGGCGAAAAAAGGCGCGCTTTTGCAACAATCGCCGCCGCTGGACCGTATATACTTACAGTACGCCCCGCCCCCGGCGGGAACATCAAAAAACGAAGGGAACAGACCATGGGATTTTTCAGCCGCAGAGAGAAACTGGACGAGGGCCTTGCCAAGACCCGCAAGGGCTTTTTTGCTGGCATTCTGGACATGATGAACGCCGGCAGCATCGACGACTCCTTCTACGAT
Organism: Candidatus Allofournierella merdipullorum; assembly: GCF_048426865.1. Taxonomy (NCBI): domain Bacteria; kingdom Bacillati; phylum Bacillota; class Clostridia; order Eubacteriales; family Oscillospiraceae; genus Allofournierella; species Candidatus Allofournierella merdipullorum. The sequence goes on along the minus strand of NZ_DBFNWJ010000001.1, from coordinate 10,097 downwards.
GACCTGGAGGACCAGCTCATCCTGGCGGACGCGGGCGCCGACGAGGCCGACCGGCTGGTGACCGCTCTGCGCCAGCGGGTGCGCAGCGAGCACATCAAGAACGCCGCCGACGCGATGGCCGCCCTCAAGGCCATCATCGTGGAGGAGCTGAAAGCCGACAACGAGATGGACCTCTCCGGCCATCCGGCGGTCATCATGGTCATCGGCGTCAACGGCGTGGGCAAGACCACCAGCATCGCAAAGCTGGCCCGGCTCTACAAGGCCCAGGGCAAGAGCGTGCTGCTGGTCGCTGGCGACACCTTCCGCGCCGCCGCCGCCGAGCAGCTCACCATCTGGGCCGACCGGGTGGGCGTGCCGGTCATCCGCCACGGCGAAGGGGCCGACCCCGCCGCCGTCGTGTTCGACGCGGTGCAGTCCGCCGCCGCCAAAGGGGTGGACCTGGTCATCTGCGACACCGCCGGCCGCCTGCACACCAAGCACAACCTGATGGCCGAGCTGGCGAAGATCCGCCGCAGCGTGGAAAAAGCCTGCCCCACCGCCAGCGTGGAGACCCTGCTGGTGCTGGACGCCATCACCGGCCAGAACGCCATCAGCCAGGCCTCCCAGTTCGTGGAGGCTGCCGGCGCCAGCGGCATCATCCTCACCAAGCTGGACGGCACCGCCAAGGGCGGTTCGGTCATCAGCGTCAAGCAGAAGCTGGGCCTGCCGGTGCGCTTTGTGGGCGTGGGCGAGGGAATGGACGACCTGATGGAATTTTCCGCCGAGGACTTCGCCGAAGCCCTCTTCGCGGAGCACTGAAAAGGAGAAACAGCATGCTCATCTGCGCCGCCACCGGCAACGCCGGAAAACTGAAAGAGATCCGCCGCATTCTGGAGGCTCAGGGCCACATGGTCAAAAGCCAGAAGGAACTGGGCATCACCCTGGAGCCGGAAGAGACCGGCACCACCTTTGCCGAAAACGCCCTCATCAAGGCCAAGGCTATCTGCGAGGCCGCCGGCCTGCCCACCCTGGCCGACGACTCCGGCCTTTCGGTGGACGCGCTGAACGGCGAGCCGGGGGTCTATTCCGCCCGCTACTGCGGCCGCCACGGCGACGACGAGGCCAACAACGACAAACTCCTGGCCGCCCTTTCCGGCGTGGAGGCGAGCCGCCGCATGGCGAAGTTCGTCAGCGCGGTGTGCTTCTACCTGCCCGGCGGCCGCCAGCTGACGGTGCTGGGCGAGTGCCCGGGCCGGGTGGGCTTTGAGCGGGCCGGCTCCAACGGCTTCGGCTACGACCCGCTGTTCATCCCCGACGAGGTGGGTCTGCCGGGAGGCGGCAAGGCTCCCAACGCCGAGGGCCGCAGCTACGCCCAGCTGGAAGACTGGGAGAAGGACGCCATCAGCCACCGTGGCGTGGCCATGGCCAAACTGGACAGAGAACTGCCCGCTTTTCTGGCGGCGGGGGAGGGCGCGGGCGCGCCCATCACCGCCATCGAGGACAGTCTGGGCTTTGAGCGCAACGAAAAGCGGGACGGCGACCGCCTCACCCGCGCGCTGCGCTGAACACAAAACAACTACGGAGGATTATTCTATGCTCACAAGCAAACAGCGCGCCGCGCTGCGCAAGGCCGCCAACGGCCTGGACCCGGTGTTCCAGGTGGGCAAGGGCGAGATCGACGAGACCCTCATCAAGTCCACCGCCGACTGCCTGGCCGCCCGGGAACTCATCAAGATGAAGGTGCTGGAGACCAGCGTCTACTCCGCCCGCGAGGCCGCCGAGCTGCTGGCCGAAAAGACCGGCGCCGAGGTGGTGCAGGTCATCGGCTCCAAGTTCGTGCTCTTTTTGAAAAAGAAAAAGGAGAGCCGTTTCGACGACCTTTTGAAGTAACGGAGGAAGGTGCGCGCCATGAACGGCGAAAAGCGCGGCCCGCTGGCGGAAGGTGAAAGGGTGCTGCTCTTCGGCGGCACCTTCGACCCGCCCCACAACGGCCACATCCATTTTCTCAAAAGCGCCATCGAGGCGGCAAAGCCCGCGCGGGTGGTGGTGATGCCCTCCTGCATCCCGCCTCACAAAGCGGCCAGCGCCACCCCGGCGGCGCTGCGCCTTGCCATGTGCGAGTGCTTTAAACCCCTGTTCCCGGTGCTGGAAGTCAGCGACTGGGAGATACGCCAGGGCGGCAAAAGCTACACCATCGACACGGTGAAGATGCTGGAACAAAAATACCCCGGCGCGTCGGTGTACCTGTGCGTGGGCAGCGACATGCTCACCACCTTCACCGAATGGCGCAACTGGCAGGAGCTGCTGCGCCGCACGGTGCTGGTGGCCCAGAGCCGCGAGACGGGGGACATGCCCGCCCTGCGGGCCGCCGCCCGTGCCCTTGAGGCCGAGGGCGGGAAAGTCCTCTTTACCGACTCTCCCGCGCTGCCCCTGGCCTCCACCGACCTGCGCGCCCACCGGCGGGACCTGTCCGAGGTGCCCGAAGCGGCCCGGCGGGTGATCGAAGAAAACCATCTCTATGAAAGGTGACAACAACATGACCTGCGGCGAAGCCGAAAAAATGGTGAAAAAGGCGCTTTCCAAAAAGCGCTTCACCCACACCGTCAACGTCAGGGACAAGGCGGTGGAACTGGCGGCCCTCTACGGTGCAAGCGGGGAAAAGGCGGCGCTGGCCGCCCTTTTGCACGACGCGGCCAAAGAGCTGCCGAAAGAGGAATTATTGCAGATTCTGCGGGAAAATGCTATAATAGCAGGTGACGCTGAAAACAGCCCGCCCCCGGTGTGGCACGGCGTCTGCGCGGCCATCCTGGCCCAGACCCGCTGGGGTGTGGAGGACAGGGAAGTGCTGGACGCCATCCGGTGTCACACCACCGGCCGGCCCGGCATGACCAAACTGGATAAGATCATCTTTTTGAGCGACATGATCAGCGCCGAGCGCGACTACCCCGAGGTGGAGGAGCTGCGCCGGCTTTCCCTGCAGGACCTGGACACGGCGGTGGCCACGGCCCTGCGCTACAATGTGGAGTGGATGGAAGCTTGCGGCAAAACCATCGACCCGATCACAAGGCGGGCGCTGGACGACATGGAACGTATCGTCAGCGCCCGGTAAAACGGAGGTTTGCCCCATGAACGATCCCAAGCAGCACAGAAAGCTCAACACTTCTTCCGCGTCCCACGGCGCGTCGGGCGCGTCCCGCAGCAGCGCCGGTTCTTCCACCGGCCGCAAGATCAACCGCAGCGGCGCGTCCGCCGCTTCTTCCTCCGGCCCGGCGCGCACCACCTATCACGCGCCCTCTTCCGCGCCCAGCCGGCCCGCGGCCTCCCGCCCGGCGGCCCGGCCCGTTTCCACCGGCCACACTGCCCACAGCCCGGCCCCCCGCCGGCGCAAAAAAAAGGGCAGCGCGCTGAAAACCGTGCTCATCAGCCTGTGCTGCTTCTTCGGCGTGCTGGCCCTGGGCCTCTTCGGCGTCTACCAGTGGGTGGTTCATTCCATCAGCCCCGAGGGCGGCGCCCCCACCATCAACGAGATCATCAACACCCCCAGCGAGTATAAGGGGGACGTGGTGAACGTGCTGGTGTGCGGCATCGACTACGAGGAGGGCCGCGCTTACAGCAGCGACGGCTCCAACGACGGCATGACCGACATGATCATGTACGTCAACTTTGATGTGGCCAACCACAAGATCAATATGCTCCAGATCCCCCGGGACACCTACCCCGGCGAGGAATACAAGCACGGCAACACCGGCAAGATCAACGCCGTTGCCCTGTACAACGACGGCATCGGCAGTCTGATGGAGCTCATCCACGAGCAGTACAAGCTGCCGGTGGACTACTACGTCACCATCGATATGCAGAGCCTGAAGGAGATCGTGGATCTCTTCGGCGGCATTGAGGTCTACATCCCCAAGGATATTTCCTATAAGGGCAGCACCCTGGAGCAGGGCTACCGCAACCTGGACGGCGAGGCCGCCGAGTTCTTCGTGCGCAACCGCAACTACGCCCAGGCGGACATCGCCCGGCTGGATATGCAGCGCTACTTCTACCAGGGCCTCTTCGCCCGCATCCGCACCGCCACCGTGTGGGACCTGGCCAAGCTGGCCCCGGTGGCCCTCAAGTATGTGGAGACCAACATCCCCATGGACGAGCTCATCAGCATGGGCGTGAGCTTCCTGCAGGTGGACAGCGCCAACATCATGATGTGCAAACTGCCCACCTATTCGGCGGCTCAGCGCTACAACGACCAGTCCCATCTGATCTGTGACGTGGCCAAGACCACCGATCTGCTGAACCAGTACTTCCGCACCTACGGCGGCCCGGTGGATCAGCTGGATGTGCCCACCCTGGCCACCACGGGCGAGTCCACCGACCCCAACGTGCAGTACATGGGCCAGCTGGACACCGAAGCCGAGGCCGGTCAGGCCGCCGGCTGATACCCATCACCAACAACAGCCGGCCCGGGGCCGGCGAAAGGAGAACCCAATGGAAAGTTTGCAGCTTGCCACCGCCATCGCCAAGGTGCTGGACAAGAAAAAAGCCTCTGACGTGAAGGTGCTCAAAGTGCGGGACCTCACCGTCCTCACCGATTACTTCGTCATCGCCACCGGTACTTCTTCCACCCATGTGAAGAGCCTGGCCGAGGAAGTGGAGTTCCAGCTGGGCGAGCAGGGCGTAAAGCCCCTGCGCACCGAGGGCTACGACTCCAAGAACTGGATCCTGCTGGACTTTGGCACCGTCATCGTGCACGTGTTCTACCCCGAGGCCCGCAGCTTCTACGATCTGGAGCACCTGTGGGCCGACGCCGAGCCGGTGGACGTGAAGTTCGAAGAGGACGAGACCGACGCGCAGTGAACCGGCAGCGCATCCCGCCGCCGTTTGAATCAAATGAATTTCTGGAGTTGATGTCAGGTGAAATACGATTTCAAGGCTGTTGAGAGCAAGTGGCAGAAGATTTGGGCGGACGAAAAGACCTTCGCCGCCAAGCTCGACCACTCGAAACCCAAGTTCTACGCCCTGGTGGAGTTCCCCTACCCCAGCGGCCAGGGCCTGCATGTGGGCCATCCCCGCAGCTACACCGCGCTGGACATCGTGGCCCGCAAAAAGCGCCTCGCCGGCTACAACGTGCTCTACCCCATGGGCTGGGACGCCTTCGGCCTGCCCACCGAGAACTTCGCCATGAAGAACCACATCCACCCGGAAGTGGTCACCAAGAACAACGTGGCCCGGTTCAAGAGCCAGCTGCAGGCTCTGGGCCTGTCCTTCGACTGGGACCGGGAGATCAACACCACCGACCCCGAGTACTACAAGTGGACCCAGTGGATCTTCCTGCAGCTGTATAAGCACGGCCTGGCCTACAAAAAGGAAATGAACGTCAACTGGTGCACCGGCTGCAAGGTGGTGCTGGCCAACGAGGAAGTGGTCAACGGCTGCTGCGAGCGCTGCGGCGGCGAAGTGGTCCACAAGGTCAAGAGCCAGTGGATGCTGAAGATCACTGCCTACGCCGACCGCCTCATCGACGATCTGGACGGCCTGGACTTCATCGACCGCGTGGTCACCCAGCAGAAGAACTGGATCGGCCGCAGCCACGGCGCGGAGGTCACCTTCAAGACCACCACCGGCGAGGACCTGGTGGTCTACACCACCCGCCCCGACACCCTCTTCGGCGCTACTTACATGGTGCTGGCCCCCGAGCACGCTCTGGTGAAGGAGTGGCTGGAGAACGGTACCATCACCAACGCCGAGGCCGTGCGTGCCTACCAGGCCGAGGCCGCCCGCAAGAGCGACTTTGAGCGCACCGAGCTTGCCAAGGACAAGACCGGCGTGTGCCTGGAGGGCGTGAAGGGCGTCAACCCGGTGAACGACACCGAGATCCCCATCTTCATCTCCGACTATGTGCTGGCCACCTACGGCACCGGCGCCATCATGGCGGTGCCCGCCCACGACACCCGCGACTACGCCTTCGCCAAGGCCTTTGACCTGCCCATCATCGAAGTGGTGGCCGGCGGCGACGTGGAGAAGGAAGCCTTCACCGACTGCGCCACCGGCGTGATGGTGAACAGCGGTTTCCTCACCGGCATGACTGTGGAGCAGGCCAAGAAGGCCATCACCGACTGGCTGGAAGAAAACGGCAAGGGCCACGCCAAGGTCAACTTCAAGCTGCGCGACTGGGTGTTCAGCCGCCAGCGCTACTGGGGCGAGCCCATCCCCATGGTGAACTGCCCCTGCTGCGGCTGGCAGCCCCTGCCCGAGAGCGAGCTGCCCCTGCGCCTGCCCGAGATCACCGACTTTGAGCCCGGCCCCGAGGGCGAGAGCCCCCTGGCTCGCCACACCGAGTGGGTGAACACCACCTGCCCCAAGTGCGGCGGCGCGGCCAAGCGGGAGACCGACACCATGCCCCAGTGGGCGGGTTCCAGCTGGTACTTCCTGCGCTATATGGACCCCCACTGCGACACCGCCCCCGTGAGCAAGGAGGCCGTGGAGTACTGGGGCCCGGTGGACTGGTACAACGGCGGCATGGAGCACACCACCCTGCACCTGCTGTACAGCCGCTTCTGGCACAAGTTCCTCTATGACATCGGCGTGGTGCCCACCAGCGAGCCTTACAAAAAGCGCACCAGCCACGGCATGATCCTGGGCGAGAACGGCGAGAAGATGTCGAAGAGCCGCGGCAACGTCATCAACCCCGACGATGTGGTGGCCGAGTACGGCGCCGACACCCTGCGCCTGTACGAGATGTTCATCGGCGACTTCGAGAAGGCCGCGCCCTGGTCCACCCAGTCCATCAAGGGCTGCAAGCGTTTCCTGGACCGCGTCTGGGGCCTGGCGGATCAGATCGTGCCCGGCGAGGGCTACCGCCCCGAGCTGGAGAGCGCCATCCACCGCACCATCAAGAAGGTGGGCGAGGACATCGAGGTGCTCAAGCACAACACCGCCATCGCGGCGATGATGAGCCTGGTGAACGATTTCTACGCCGCCGGCGGCGCCACCAAGGACGAGTTCGGCACTCTGCTGGTGCTGCTGAACCCCTTTGCGCCCCACATCACCGAGGAGCTGTGGCAGCACTGCGGCTTTGAGGGCCAGATCGCCCACGCCGCCTGGCCCGTTTACGACGAGGCCAAGTGCGTCGAGAGCACCGTGGAGGTGCTGGTGCAGCTGAACGGCAAGCCCAAGGCCCGGCTGAATCTGGCCGCCGGCATGGACGCTGCCGCCACCCTGGCCGCCGTGAAGGCGGCCCCCGAGGTGGCCGCTCTGCTGGAAGGCAAGACCCTGGTGAAGGAGATCGCCGTGCCCGGCAAGCTGGTCAACCTGGTGGTAAAGGGTTAAAACTTTGTGAACAACTGCGAAATCCTCCCTTGCGGAGGAATTTCCGGTTGACAGAATCCTCTGGGGCATAGTATAATCGGTATGTTGGGTACTTTTCTTTTAAAGTACCGGCAAAACTCCTGCCTCAGGTCCAAGGGAGGGAAGTAAGATGTCGGAAGTTCGTGTCAAGGACGGCGAGTCGCTGGAAAGCGCCCTGCGCCGCTTTAAGCGCTCCACCGCGCGCAGCGGCGTGTTGGCGGAAGTTCGCAAGCGCGAGGCGTATGAGAAGCCCTCCGTGCGCCGCAAGAAGAAGTCCGAAGCCGCCCGCAAGCGCAAGTATAAGTAAGCGGCGGTGCCGGTTAACCGGCTGACAACGCACCAAGCGTCCGGGCGGGCCCATCGCGGGCCCGCCCGTTTTCGTTTTTCAGAGTTTGACAAGGAGGCCGCCGGCCCATGCTCATCACACCGGAATATCTCTTTTCCAGCGTCAGCTCCATCACCCCCGCCTTTTTGAAGGAAAAGGGCATCGCCGCGCTGGTGCTGGATGTGGACGACACCCTCACCGCCCACGGCAGCCAGCAGCTGGACGAGGAGGTGGAGCGCTGGCTGGAGACCATGCGCGCCGCCGGCGTCAAGCTGATGATCGTCAGCAACAACACCAAAAACCGGGTCAGCCCCTTTGCCGCCCGGCTGGGGCTGCCCTTCGTCTCCATGGCCTGCAAGCCCCTCACCTTCGGCCTTGCCGCCGCCCGCCGGCGGTTCGGCGTGAAGCGCCGGCAGATGGCCATCGTGGGCGACCAGCTCTTCACCGACCGGCTGGCCGCCAGCTTCTTCGGCATTCGGGCGCTGGTGGTGTCGCCCCGGGGCGGCCCCGCCCGAAAGGACATCCAATTCAAGCGTAAGCTGGAACAGCCCTTTCTGCGCCGCTACTATCAAAAAGGAGGCAAACTGCTGTGAACAGCCCTTTGTTCGGCACCGCCGGCACCAGCGAAAGCTTCAAGGCCATGGGCTATAAGACCAGCGCCCAGGTGCCGGAGTACACCGCCGCCATGGGCCTGGACGCCTTCGAATACCAGTGCGGCCGGGGCGTGCGGCTGGGCGAGGCTCTGGCAAAGACCATCCGCGCCGGCGCCGAGGCCCGCAGCATCTATTTCAGCCTCCACGCCCCTTACTACATCTCCATGAGCAGCATGGAGGAGGAAAAGCGCCTGAACAGCGTGGACTACATCCTGCAAAGTGCCGCCGCGGTGCGGGCGCTGGGCGGCCGCCGGGTCATTTTCCACGCCGGCAGCTGCGGCAAGCAGAGCCGGGAAGAGGCGCTTGCAAAGGCGCTGGACACCATGGCCCGGATGCAGACGGCGCTGGACGAGGCGGGTTTTGAGGACATCACCCTCTGCCCCGAGACCATGGGCAAGGTGGGCCAGCTGGGCACCCTGGACGAGGTGCTGGCCCTGTGCAAGGTGGATAAACGCATCACCCCCTGCATCGACTTCGGCCACCTGAACGCGAGAGACGGCGGCTGGATCAAGGGTAAAGAGCAGTACGCCTTTATTCTCGACCGCATGGCCGAGGAACTGGGGGACGAGCGGGCGGTGAACTTCCACGCCCACTTCAGCCGCATCGAGTACACCACCGGGGGCGAAAAGCGCCACCTGACCTTCGCGGACACGGTGTTCGGCCCGCCCTTCGAGCCGCTGATGGAAGTTTTGTGGCAGCGGCGGCTGGCCCCGGTGATCGTCTGCGAGTCCGCCGGCACCCAGGCGGAGGACGCGGCGGTGATGAAAGGGTATTACAAAGCCCTTGCAGGCGGCTGAACAGCGCGCCTTTTTGCCAGAAAAGGGTTGCAAAACAGCCGCCCTTAGGGTAAAATATTTACGGATATGTCAAGGTAATTCTTGAGATTATAAAAAGTTATGGAGGATCCTTTATGATTTCTGCAGGCGATTTCCGCAACGGCGTTACCTTCGAAGAGGACGGCAAGGTGCTGCAGGTCGTCGAATTCCAGCACGTGAAGCCCGGCAAGGGCGCTGCCTTTGTGCGCACCAAGACCAAGAACGTCATCACCGGTGCCGTCACCGAGACCAGCTACAACCCCAGCGCGAAATTCCCCACCGCCTTCATCGAGCGGCGTGAGATGCAGTACAGCTACAACGACGGCGGCCTGTACTACTTCATGGATATGGAGACCTACGAGCAGGTGCCCATCAACGAGAAGGATCTGGGCGACGCCTTCAAGTTCGTCAAGGAGAACGAGATGGTGAAGGTGCTGAGCTACAAGGGCAACGTGTTCGGCATCGAGGCCCCCAACTTCGTGGTTTTGGAGGTCACCGAGACCGAGCCCGGCTTCAAGGGCAACACCGCCACCAACACCCTGAAGCCCGCCAAGCTGGAGACCGGCGCTGAGATCCGCGTGCCCCTGTTCATCAACGAGGGCGACAAGATCCGCATCGACACCCGCACCGGCGAGTACATGGAGCGCGCCTGAGCGAACCAATGAGAAAAGCCCCGGGCGGCGGCGCAGCCGCTGCCCGGTTTTTTCATTTCAAAACAAGTGTTTAGGAGGGATTTCCCAATGGAACTGAAAGAGAAAGCCGCTTACCTGAAGGGCCTGATGGAGGGTCTGGAGATCAGCGAGGAGACCAAAGAGGGCAAAGTGCTGAAGGCCATGTATGACCTGCTGGCCGATCTGTGCGACACCGTGGCCGATCTGGACGACGATCTGGACCAGGTCTACGACGAGCTGGACGCCATGGACGAGGACATGGACGAGCTGGAAGAGTACGTCTACGGCGACGACATCGAAGATGAGGACGACG